>CAYFVF010000162.1:0-4563 GCA_964346335.1 uncultured Hyphomicrobiaceae bacterium | reverse complement strand
AGCCAGATCACGTTATCCATTGGAACCGTCCCGGGTGTGTTTATTGAAATCTGGGTGTTATTGAAGCCGCCGGGTGGCCAGCGGCCCCGGCAGTCTCTATCCCCCCAAAAGCGTGGTTGACAACGTCTTATAGGACGCGCGAACCGCGCGGAACATGCCAAAATCGCTTCCGCAGTGCAACAAGGTTCCGGGGTGCGAGCAGGTTAGCTGAAATGGCTGTATCCGGAGCTGGCGAAACTGAATGTAGCGCCGTTCTCATCGATGATACGAACCGGCTCGGCATTTTCCGCGACGCCCGCTTCGCCGGTCTCCCCGATGCATTGAACGGCCGTCCCGGCCTCGTCGGCGGCGCGGGTGAGAGCATCGACGCAATCAGGAGGGATCGCGAGCAAAAGCTCGTAGTCATCTCCGCCAGTGAAGATGGTCTCCCGGCATGCCGCATCAGCGGCGAGGCAGGCCTGCGCCGCCGTTGATAGCGGGACGCGATCGGCATGTATCAGGCCGGTTACGCCGGAGGCGCGGCACATGCGGCCAGCGTCGATCACCAATCCGTCCGAGATATCCAGCGCAGCGTGCGCATATGCTCGAACGGCGGAGGCCATCGCGGTCCGCGGCTGAGGGCGGCGGTAGCGCGCCAGCAGAGCCTCCCCGTTGTCCGTATCCAATCGCCACGCGGTTGCGCGCCTATCGTCAGTGGCTACCAAAAGGCCGAGCGCGGCGTCGCCGATCGTACCGGTGACGTAGACCAGATCGCCGGGCTGCGCCCCGCTTCGCCGGACCATCCGCCCGGTCGGTGTTGTGCCGATCGCCGTAATCGAGAGCATCAGCGCGTGCGGGCTGCGGGTGGTATCGCCGCCAATCAACCGGATGCCGTGTTCGGCCTGCATCGTAGCCAGCCCATCGCTGAACGCCGCCAGCCAGTCAGGCGATACGGGACTCGCAAGCGCAATGGAAAGTGTGTAGGCGAGCGGATCGGCTCCCTTCCCGGCAAGGTCGGACAGGTTGACCCCGAGCGCCTTGGCGGCGATCCCGGCTGGTGGATCGTCTGGAAGGAAGTGGACCCCGGCGATCAGCGCATCGGTCGTGACGATCAGGTCCATGCCGGGCGGCGCACTTAATGCCGCGGCATCGTCGCTCAGGTCGAACGCGCCGTGTGAACCGCCAGCAAGCGGGGCAAAGTAGCGTCGAATGAGGTCCGCTTCATCCATGGCTTGATGATGTCATGGTCAATTACTTGGCGGTGCAGACGCTGGCTTCGCCAGCGCAGCGCCATTCGTCCGCGCCGATCAGGTTCGAATAAGGCGCGCAGTCCAGATCCCGCCGTGTGACGCGTCCCACGGTCGTGCCGATTGCTTCGATTGAGCCTTTGCGCTGGGCGATTTCGCGTTCAAGCGCACGCTCGGTGTAGGCGCGGGCATTCGCCTCGCCCAGGCTGACCACCTCGGCGGCGACGGGGAAGCAGGTCTTGGCAGTAGCGGGAGTGGCGGAGATCAGCAGGGCGGCTATGACAGTGGACAGGGGGTAACGCATACGGCGACTCCGTAGTTGTGCTGGATATGCCGTGTTCTAGGCGAGCTGGCAGGCCGTGGGCAATGCCTAAAACAGCGAACCACTGCGCGCAAATGGGCGCCGGCCAATTTACTCGTTGATGGCCGCGACTTGCGTCTTGACCGGAGCACGGCGCATGAGATCGTCGATGCGCTGTTTCTCCTGCTTGAATTCCGCCAGCAATCGGCGCTGAAGCTGCCGGCTGCTGCCGGTCGCGATCTTCATGGGGTCCGTGAACTTTCCGTTGACGAGGACTTCATAGTGCAAGTGCGGTCCCGTTGACCGGCCGGTCGAGCCGATATAGCCAATCACCTGGCCCTGCTTGACCTTGGTGCCCTTTCCGATGTTTTCGGCGAACTTCTGCATATGAGAGAATGTCGTCTTGTACCCATTGCCGTGCTGAAGCCTGACATGCTTGCCGTAACCGCCCTTGCGCCCAACGAAAACGACGGTGCCGTCGCCCGGTGCGAGGATCGGTGTGCCGCGTGGGGCCGCCCAGTCGGTACCCGTGTGCATTCGCCGCGTGCCGAGGATGGGGTGGCGGCGATAGCCGAAACCTGACGTAAAGCGAGCGCCCTTGACCGGCTTGCGCATGAGGAACTTGCGCGAGTTCGAGCCGTCTTCGTCGTAGAAGTCGACCGTACCGTCTGGTGTGCGGAAGCGGTAATAGCGGTAGGCCTCCCCGCCAACGCTGATCTCGGCGTAAAGCAGGTCGCCCGGCTTCTCGATGCCGCTTGGTTCACGATCGACGTCGAAAAAGAACCTCAGTTCGTCGCCTAAGCCGACGTTTTTTTTAAAATCAACATCATATGCGAGTGTGCGCAGAAGTTTCATCACCAGTGCCTGCGGCAGATCCTGGGTGATCGCGGCATGGAAGATGCTGGTGTAAAGCGATGCCCGCGTGCCGTAGCGGCGCTTGCCCGACCCGGAGAAGGCGGCGATCTGCGTCTCATCGCGCGTGGCGGCATAATCGCCGCTGCCGGTCTGCGTCACGCTCACGATGTGCTGGCCTTTATCATAAAGACTGACCCGGACAGGCGGGAGCGTCTGGTCAGCAGGCACGTCTCGCTCGTGCGTGAAGCGTAACTGCTGGCTTGTTTCGAGGTCCACGGCGCCTGGCACGGTCTTCATTGCATTGACGATCGCTTTGGCTTGGCGGTCTTGCGCGCCCGCATCGGCCAGCAGCGCATAAAGCGTGTCGCCCGGGCGAACCTCCACCGCGATCGTGCGGTACCGTTCAGGAGCAGACTTGGCGGGTTCGGCGCGCTTGCGCATGATCGTCGTGTTCGGGCCAACGTTTTCTTTGCCCGCTTCTTCAATCGTTTGTTCGGGTTGTACGGCACCTTCGGCCAACTGGCTTTCGGGCACTGGCTGATCCGGCGCGGTTTCGAAGTCCGCTCCAGTCTCCGCCAGCACTGCGGCGGCTTCCGCGACAAACTGCTCGGCGCGCTCTGGCCCAATGGTGAAATCGTCGATGACCGTGAGCCGATCTACGCGAATGTCGTTTTCGCTGAGCGCCACATTGTCAGCGGCGGCCGCGCGGGCCTTGGCTTCGACCGACTTGTTGCCGACCGGGGTTTTGTTGGCGTAAAGCTCGAACGGGTCGAGCCTGGGAATGCTCGTAGTGCCGGGGACTTCGGTGGCGAGCGATGCTTCGATCAGCGTGTAAGGCTTGATCTCGATGAATTCGGTCGCCTCGCGGCGTACGACGACGCTGTCATGGATGATATGGCTGGTGGTGACGCCTTTCGCGGTCAGCTTGATGCGATCGGTTTTCTGGCCAAATGCGATATCCGGCTGATCCTGAACGATCCGCCCAACGGATTTCGGCTGCATCGCGGAGATGCTCGCTTTCCGCATCGAGGAGACGATGCCGTCCTGGGGGTCGAAATCCATCGACGCATACATGACCACGGCGATAACACACAGCCCGGCAACGCCCACGATGCAGGTTGAGACAATCCATTTCAGGCGAGATGCCAGCCCCGCGGCGGACTCGGGCGGGAATGCGTCGCTCTGGTCCGGAAGGCGGGACAAATAGACCTGAGGCAGCGTATCGGCCTCGCTTGTCCTGACGAGCGCCCGTGATGATCGCCTTTTTCGCTCCAACGTTCCGCCCCCGTCTCGCACGTCTGGTGATCCCTCTGAAAATGTGCCCAGGCGTGAACGCCCGCACTGTTCAACGCTCCGCCAATCCGGTCGACACGCTGGCCAGCCACAAGGCAGGTGTCAGGAGCCGGCAGACTTTAAATCAAAAAAACCTTAACTTTTCCACAGTGTGCACAGGACCCTGCACGTTTGGGGATATGGACATGGCCCCTATGCGTAGGTCCAGTGGGATGGTTCGAAATTGGATCGAAATTTTTTGTTGCCGTTAACCCTTCCTTTAGGGATCAAGGTGTTATATAGGCTTTGTGACGGGATGATGGTGCAGCTGTTACCGTAACCATCGCCCTGCGCGGCGCCCCGGCCGCAGCGAGCCCGGCAAAAAATTCCGGGAAGTCGTTGACACGCTCGGGGATAAAAGCTAGATAAGGGGTCTGTCCGCATCAGGGTCTGGCGATTTCTCGTTTGACTCAGCGGAACTCCCAGAGATAGAGAGCCAACACGGGGGATCGTTTGACGATCACGACAAAGGTCGGCCCGTCAGTGCTGGAGACTTTGAAGAAAGCGCAAGCTTTCGCAGGCGAAGCGCCGACTGGCGGCTTTGCCTCGCTCTTTGACAAAGTGGTTTATTGGAAGGAAGAGAAACGCAGGCGGCGGAGCTCTAGCGAGATTGCGCTCGCGCAATCGGAAGAGACTCTGACGATCGGCGTTTCTGTTAACACAACAGCTTTGCCTGCTCGTTTGCGAGCGGCAAGCCGTGTGTGACATAGGACTCCTATAAATTCCTATCTAAAACAGAACGCAGCGGTCACTCGGGGATCCTTTAGCCGGGCATCCTTGAGATATGTCGGAATCAAATTTTCAAGCTGAGAGTTTGATCCTGGCTCAGAACGAACGCTGGCGGCAGGC
>CAYFVF010000161.1:0-4565 GCA_964346335.1 uncultured Hyphomicrobiaceae bacterium | reverse complement strand
CCATGTCGGCGGCGAAATAGGTGTAGCTGCCATCGGCCTTGACGAGCGGGCGGTCTGTATCGTCGCCAAAATCGGTCGCGCGGAACAATAGCTGTTCGCGGTCTTCCCAGTCTTCCGGCAGCTTACCCTTGGGCGGCTCCAGCCGGCCGTGATAGACGTGGCCTTGCGCCTCCAGCTCGGCGATGATCTCGGCCACGCGGTCGGTGTTATAGCTCAGAGTGCGCTCCGAGAAGAAGACATCGTGATGAATGCCAACCGCCGCCAGATCGTCGCGGATCATATCCATCATCATGGCCACGGCCTTGTCGCGCACGAGCGGAAGCCACGTTTCCTCTGCGGCGTTCAGAAGGGCGTCGCCGTGCTCCTCAGCCAGCGCCTCATCCACCGGCACGAGATAGTCACCGGGGTAGAGCCCTTGCGGGATTTCTCCGATATCCTCGCCCAGCGCCTCGCGGTAGCGCAGATACGCCGAGCGGGCGAGCACATCGACCTGTGCGCCCGCATCGTTGATGTAATATTCGCGCGTGACAGCATGGCCGGTGAAGGCCAACAGGTTGGCGAGCGCGTCGCCGAAGACCGCCGAGCGTGAATGCCCGACATGCATCGGGCCTGTGGGGTTGGCCGATACGTATTCGACATTGACCGGCTCGCCGCCTCCGATATTGGTGCGTGCGTAGTCTTCACCGGCCTCCATGATCGCGCGGACCACACCCGCAAGGAACCGTTCGTCCAGCCGAATGTTGATGAAGCCCGGCCCGGCAATTTCCACTGATGCGACGCCTTCGCCCGGCGCCAGCCTGGCCTTGAAGGCTTCAGCCAGGTCGCGCGGCTTCAGCCCCGCCGGCTTGGCGAGCACCAGCGCCGCGTTGGTCGCCAGATCGCCGTGGCTCGGGTCGCGTGGCGGCTCGACCGACAGCGCGGCAATGTTCGCGTCGTTGGGGAGCACGCCCTCATCGACCAGGGCCCTGGCCGCGTCGGTGACCCTTGCCTCGAAATGGCTGAAGATATTCATCCGGTCATGAATTCCCGAAGGCTTCCGGAGCGGCCGACGCCCCAAGGTGGTACAAGCCTCCCGATAGGCTCGATGGGCCGCCACGGCACAAGCTGCTGTTGCCCAAGTGCGGTTATCGCAATTCCGCCGGCCCGTCAAACAGGCGGCTGTGGGTATGCAGCGCGAAACGGTCGGTCATTCCCGCGATAAAATCGCATACGCAGCGAGCGCGATCATGTGGCGCGGCGGCAATCGCTTCATCGCGCCAGCTGCAGTCCAGATCATGAGGGTCGGCCATGTAGTGGTGGAAAAGGTCGCCCAGCACGGTCTGCGCGCGCGCCATCGTCTCGGCGATGCGCGGATGGCGGTAAAGCTCGGCGTGCAGGAAACGGCGCAACGCCGCGATTTCCGCGAGCATGGTATCGGAGAAGCCGGCGACCTGCGCGGGGGCGCGGCGGATATCTTCTGCGCTGCGCGGGTCAAGATCGTTCAGCCGTTCGCGCGTCTGTGACAACAGGTCGAAAATCATCGCGGTGATGAGCCTGCGGTTGACCTCATAGATCAGCCGGTCGCTGGCGATGCCCGGATGCTCGTGCTCCACGGCGTGGATCAGGCGGCCCACCATCGGCACCTCGGCGACCTGTTTCAGCGTGAGCAGACCGGCGCGCAGTCCGTCGTCGATGTCATGGTTGTTATAGGCAATGTCGTCTGCCAGCGCAGCAAGCTGCGCCTCGGCGGCCGCATAACTCTCCAGTTCCAGATCATGCGCGCTGCAATAAACGGCGATGGCGTGGGGCAGACCCGCGCTCGCGATGTCGGCGACGCCGGGCGGCAGCAGCGGGCCGTTGTGCTTCACCAGCCCTTCCAGCGTTTCCCAACTCAGGTTGAGCCCGTCGAACGCGGCATAGCGGCTCTCCAACTTGGTGACGATGCGCAGGCTTTGCGCGTTGTGATCGAACCCGCCGAAATCCGCCATGGCCGCGTTCAGCGCGTCCTCGCCGGCATGACCGAACGGCGTGTGCCCCAGATCATGGGCCAGCGCGATCGTCTCGGCGAGATCCTCGTCGAGCTTTAGGGTGCGCGCCAGCGTGCGGGCGATTTGCGCGACCTCCAGGCTGTGGGTCAGGCGCGTGCGGTAGTGGTCGCCCTCGTGATAGACGAAAACCTGCGTCTTGTAGGTCAGCCGGCGGAAAGCCGCGCAGTGAATGATCCGGTCGCGGTCGCGCTGAAAGGCCGTGCGGACGGCGCTGGGCGGCTCGGCGTGGAAGCGCCCGCGTGACGTGCATGCATCGCTCGCGTAGGGGGCAAGCTCATGCGGATACGGCAGCGGTGGCGCGCCATGTTCGGCGTAATCGACCATCGGCATTGCCAGTCATTGCCGCTTCGCAGGCCCGGCGCGGGACGCGGCGCTGGCAGATAACATGTTATTGGCAGTCATTGACATTATTTCGCCCCCTGTCCATTGTATGCATTAATACAGCAACATGAATGTGACTTGAATAGCCATGACGGTGCTCGAACACTCTGAATCCAGTGCACAAGTGAGTCTGTCGGCTCGCGCGGCCCGGCGGATCGCCAAAATTGTCGCGTCCGAGCCAGAGACGCCCGTTCTCCGTGTCAGCGTCGACGGTGGCGGTTGTTCCGGCTTTCAATATGGCTTCAATCTCGTCTCCGCCGCCGAGCCGGATGACACCCTCATCGAGCGTGACGGCGCGACCGTCGTCATAGATCCCGTATCGCTCCAATTCCTCGGCGGTTCCGAAATCGACTTTATCGATGACCTCATCGGTGCGGCTTTCACCGTCAGAAACCCGAATGCCACGGCCTCGTGTGGTTGCGGTACTTCCTTCTCGATCTGACGCCGCAAGATACCTGCCAGATAACTTGTTACGAATTCACTACACGTCTAGCGTGACAGCTTGCACGGGTCTAGGATGCGTTGCGCGTTTCGACGTGAAAGCACGTCCCGTTCACCGTTTGCGTGGGGATAAATTCCGCTGATCATGAAAGTCGTCACCTGGAACGTGAATTCGATCAAGGTCCGGCGGGACAATGTCTTGCGCTGGTTGAAAGAGGCCGAGCCCGATGTCGCGTGTCTGCAGGAACTGAAATGCGCGGATGACACCTTCCCGCACACGGCGTTCGAGGATCTTGGCTATAACGTCGCGGTTCACGGCCAGAAGACCTATAACGGCGTCGCGATCCTCTCGAAATATCCGTTGGAAGACATCATGCGCGGCTTGCCCGGTGCGGATGACGACGACCAGGCCCGCTACATCGAGGCGGTTATCTCGCATGACGGCGGCGTTCTCCGCGTCGCCTCGATTTACCTGCCCAACGGCAACCCGGCGGACGGGCCGAAGTTTGACTACAAGCTTGGGTGGATGGCGCGCCTGAAGGAGCACGCCCGCGCGTTGCTCGCTTACGAAGAAGCGCTGGTGCTCGCGGGCGATTATAACGTGATCCCGACGGAAGACGACGTCCACGACCCCGATGCCTGGCGCGACGATGCGCTTTTCCTGCCTCAGACCCGCACCGCATTCCGTGCGATCCTCAATCTCGGTTTCACCGAAGCCTTCCGCGCCAGCACCGATGAGCCAGCCCGATACAGCTTCTGGGACTACCAGGGCGGGGCGTGGCAGAAGAATCACGGCATCCGCATCGACCACCTGCTGCTGTCGCCCCGCGCCGCCGACCGGCTCAGCGCCTGCGACATCGACAAGGGGCCGCGCAGTTGGCAAAAGCCGTCAGATCACGTCCCGGTCTGGGCGGAGCTGGCTTTATAGCCACTATACGTCAAGATTGGCCACTTCCAGCGCGTTTTGCTGGATAAACTCGCGTCGGCTCTCCACGACATCGCCCATCAGCGCCGAGAATGTCTCGTCGGCCTCGTCCAGCTCCTGAACCGTGACTTGCAAGAGCGTGCGCGTATCCGGGTCGAGCGTCGTCTCCCAGAGTTGGTCCGGGTTCATCTCGCCAAGCCCCTTGTAGCGCTGCATGGCAATGCCCTTGCGGCCGAGCGCATAGATTTCTGCGAGCAGTCCGCGCGGGCCGTAGATGGGCGTCTCGGTTTCCTTGCGCCGCAGCACCGCGGGCGCGCCGTAAATCTCGGCCAGATGGTCGTGTATCTGCGCCAGCTTGCGCGCGTCGGCCGAGGACAGCAGCGCATGGTCGATCAGATGCACCTCGCGCACGCCGCGCACCTCGCGCGCGAGCATCAGCCCATCGGTGATCACCGTGCCTTCCCAGCCCTGCTCGGTTTCATCCGACAATACGTCGAGGCGTACGGCAATCTCCTTTGCCAGCGCTTCACCGCGCTCCGGGTCGCCCATCACCTCGGGTGTCATCGCCCCGGCGATGGCCGCCTGCTCGACCACAACACGGGAGTAGCGGCTATGGATGCCGTCGATCACCTGGGCGGCCTGGCGCGCCTTTTCGCAGGCATCACGCAAATCGTTGCCCGCCAGCGTCTCGCCTGAGCCTAGCGTGAGCGTGACATCCTCGATGCCCGTGCCGATCAGGTAGTCCTCGAAGGCGCGCTCGTCCTTGAGGTATTGCTCCGACGAGCCGCGCT
>CAYFVF010000160.1:0-4573 GCA_964346335.1 uncultured Hyphomicrobiaceae bacterium | reverse complement strand
ACATGGGGCAATAATGCCCCGTCATCGGCGTAGGAGCCATAGCAATGTATGCGGTGCAGGCCGCGCGCGGTCTGCGGCGCGCTCAGAATGCGCGCGATGATCCGCGCCAACCGCTCGGCCCATTCCTGCTGTCCGGCCTCATGGCGAATCAGGTCCTGGCGGATTTCGATCAGCGCATGAGGCAGCCCGCGTCGCGTGCCATGCTCGTACATGCTGTCGCCCTTGAGGCGGCCTGAATACGGCTCGTTCTCGCCCGCAACAATGCCCGGTTCGGCGTGCAGCGCATCGACGAGCGGCTTGGCGAAGCGCGGATCCTTGTCCCACAGCACGGTCGCATGCCACGGGCGCGGATGGCCGCGCCAGTTGTCGGTAAAGCTGTGGATCGAGAAGATCGCCGGCGGCTTGCCGGCCGCGATGGCCCCGTCGAGCGCGGCGTCGATCGCGGCGTGGTAGGGGCGGTGATACCCGTTCAGCCGATAGGCGATCTCGCGCTCATCGATGCGCGCGTTGCCGGGGACCACTGCGCCATCCGAGATGCGCATGATCAGCGTGGGGTCTTCCGGCGCGCGGTTTGGGTCGATAAACAATCGCGAGAAACGCGACAGCACGGCAGGCACGCCCAGAAGCGCGGCCAGCCGGCGCGTGACACCCGCTGCGCCGATGTCGTAGGCGATGTGGCGCTCAAGCTGATCGGGCGCGAGGCCAAGCGTGCCGTAACCGGGCGGGAACGCGTTGCTCGCATGATCGCAGGTGATGACCAACCCCGCGTCAGGTGCGCCGGGTATGAATTCAAATGCGTTCGTTGCGGACGATTCGTCCGATACAGTAATCTCCATTTTTCTCAGCATGTTCGGGGTTCGATTGTGTCGGTGCGGCCGTTAACGCCTTGCACAAGCGCGACGCACCATTTGGACGTCCTAGGACGCCCTACCTTACAGCACTTTTTCGCCGTGCAAACCCTTGTGCTTTACATGATTGCTGATAATCACAAGAGCAATGGCACAAGATCCACATCGCGCCGATTTGATTGCCCTGTTCGACGCTGCGGTGGCGCGCGCCCAGCCCGCACGTTGTTTGGCCGGCCTGTTTCCCGAGCCGCCAAGCGGGCGAATCATCGTGATCGCCTGCGGCAAAGCCGGGGCGGCGATGGCGCGCGCGGCCGAACAGCACTACACCAGCGCGATCGCGCAGGGGCGTTATGATGCGCTCGCCATCACGCGCCACGGCTACGGCGTGGCGCTGGCGCACACGCGGCTCATGGAGGCTGGCCACCCGGTGCCGGATGAAGGAAGCATCACCGCCGCGACAACCGCGCTGGACATGGCAACCGGAGCGGGCGCGGATGACATGGTGCTGGTACTTCTGTCAGGCGGGGCGTCCGCATTGTGTGCCGCGCCGATCGAAGGGCTGACGCTGGACGACAAGCGCGCGCTCACCCAGGCGCTGTTGCGCTCGGGCGCCACCATCAGCCAGATCAACTGCGTGCGAAAACACCTCTCGCGCTTCAAGGGCGGACGGCTTGCGGCGGCGGCCGCGCCCGCGCCCATTGTCACGCTGGCAATCTCCGATGTGCCCGGCGACGCGCCTGACGCAATCGGCTCCGGGCCAACCGTGCCCGACCCAACCACGCTGGCAGACGCGCGCGCGCGCCTCGCACAGTTCGCCGTAACGCCGCCGCCCGCCGTTGCCGCCGCGCTTGATGATCCCGCAAACGAGACCCCGAAACCAGGCGACAGCGCCTTCGCCCGCACGGATTACCGGCTCGCCGCCAGCGCCCAAGGGTCGCTGGAGGCGGCGGCCGAGAAAGCCCGCAGTCTCGGCTATCAACCCATGATCTTGGGAGACGCGCTCGAAGGCGAGGCCCGCGATCTGGCCGCGCGGCACGCGCGCGAGGCGCTTTCGCTTCAACAGCGCGGGGAACCCATTGCCCTGCTGTCCGGCGGCGAGGTGACCGTGACTCTGCGCGGCAACGGGCGCGGCGGCCCCAACCAGGAGTATGCGCTGGCGTTGGCGGTCGCGCTTGATGGCGCGCACGGCATCCACGCGCTGGCCGCGGACACGGATGGCTCCGATGGCGGTGACGGCGCGGCCACCGACCCCGCAGGGGCCATCATAGGTCCTCGAACCCTGGCGCGCGCGCGCAGCGCGAATCTCGATCCAGCCACATTTCTCCAAAATAACGACTCGCAATCCTTTCTGAGACTTGTGGATGGACTGCTCGTCACCGGCCCGACGCAGACGAATGTCAATGATTTCCGCGTTATTCTCATAAATCCATCGGACCGGGTATCGTCCACGAAGCCCGGCGAGCCCGCCCCGTGAACCATCACCATGCTAACGACGAGAGCCGAGAGGTTTTGATGACGAACCGCTCAACCCATCGTGGGGGCTGGCATTCGGCCCTGTTCGCCGCGATTGCCGCGCTGGCGCTCAGCGCGTTCATGCCGGCGGCAAAGGCTGATCTGAAACTTTGCAACATGACCACGAGCCGGATCGGCGTGGCCATCGGCTACAAGGACCCTGATGGCTGGGTCAGCGAGGGCTGGTGGAACATTGCCGCGCAAAATTGCGAAGTGCTGCTGAAAGGCGACCTGATTGCGCGCTTCTATTATGTTCATGCCGTCGACTATGATCGCGGCGGCGAATGGAGCGGCGATGATTTCATGTGCACCGACGACAAGGAATTCACGATTCGCGGCGTCGGCGACTGCGCGGATCGCGGCTACAAGCGCACCGGCTTCTTCGAGGTCGACACGCAAGAAGAGTCCGACTGGACGATCCGCATGACCGACGCGGAATAAGCGCGGGAGGAACTCCAAGGTGACACCGGGCCGGCGGACCAAGATCATCGCGACGCTGGGCCCGGCATCGGCAAGCCCGGAGATGATCGCACGGCTCATCGAGGCGGGGGCGGACACCTTCCGCATCAATATGAGCCACACGCCGCACGACGCCGCCAAAGCATCTGTCACGGCGATCAGGGCGGCCGAGGCGAACGGAACCAAGCCGATCGGTATCCTCGTCGACCTGCAGGGGCCGAAGCTGCGCATCGGCGCGTTCGGCGACGGTGCAGTCGAGCTGCAACCCGGCGCCGGTTTCCAGTTTGACAAGGACCCCGCGCCCGGCAACGCCCAGCGGGTTCACCTGCCCCACGCAGAAATTTTCCGCAGCGTCGCGCCGGGCGATCGCCTTTTGCTCGATGATGGCAAGCTGCGCCTCGACGTGACCGAGGCAAATCCCGACACCATCGCGGCGCGGGTCGTTATCGGCGGCGCGCTGTCAGGGCGCAAGGGCATCAGCTTGCCGGACACGCTGTTGCCTGTTGGCGCGCTCACGCCGAAGGACCGCGCGGACCTCGACGCCATGCTCGCGCTGGGCTTTGACTGGTTGGCGCTGAGCTTCGTGCAGCGCGAGGATGACATCGCCGAAGCGGCGAAGCTGGCACGCGGGCGCGCGGCGATCATGGCCAAGATCGAGAAGCCGGCGGCCGTGGCGCGGATCGGGCCAATCCTTGAGCGTGCCGATGCGCTTATGGTCGCGCGTGGCGACCTGGGCGTGGAGATGCCGCTGGAGCAGGTGCCGGGCGTGCAGAAGTCGCTGACGCGGGCCGCGCGCCGCGCGGGCAAGCCCATCGTTGTCGCCACGCAGATGCTGGAATCCATGATCGAGGCGCCCGCACCGACCCGCGCGGAGGTCTCCGACGTGGCCACGGCCGTCTTCGAGGGGGCGGACGCGGTGATGTTGTCAGCCGAATCGGCGGTCGGTGAGTATCCGGTCGAGGCCGTGGAGACGATGGCGCGCATCGCAGCGCAGGTCGAGCAGGATCCGCTTTATGATGGCATTATCCACGCGCAGGACATAGGCCCCGACGACAACGCGCCCGGCGCGATCAGCGCGGCAGCCTGCGCCATCGCCAAATCGCTGAACCTTGCGGCGATCATCTGCTATACAGCAACCGGAGCAACCGCCCTGCGCGCGGTCCGCCACCGCCCGCGGACCCGGGTGCTCGCCCTCACGCCGGTGATCGAGACCGCCCGCCGCCTCGCGCTCGCCTGGGGGCTGCAATGCGTCCTGACCGGCGACCCGCGCGATCTGGACGACATGGTGGAGCGCGCCTGCGCCATCGCCCGTGAGCGCGGGGTGGCAGCGCCGGGCGAGCGGGTGATCGTCTCGGCTGGCGTGCCGCTCGGCACCCCCGGCGCGACCAACATGCTGCGCGTCGCGTTCATCGAGCCGGCCTCGCGCAGCCGGACGTGACAGCGATCACTTCACGCCCGAAACGCAGCAATCATCGGACACCGGCTGGGGCACCGAATGCTTCAGCCAGCAGCGCGCCTGCGCGCCCTGGATGCCGGGCTTGACGTAAGTGTAAGCCTCGCAGCGGCGCTCCAGTTCGCACTGGCGGGCGCACAATCCGGGCTGATCGTTTGCCAGCCGGAAATTCCGGTAGTCGGAGCCGGGGCGATCCGTGCCCGGTTCCCAACTCACATCGTTGTCCTGGCCGCCGCCTGTCCGGCCCTTCGTCCGCACCGTTGTGCTCGTCCTTTCGGTCGCCCATTTCGGGCGGAAGACC
>CAYFVF010000159.1:0-4666 GCA_964346335.1 uncultured Hyphomicrobiaceae bacterium | reverse complement strand
TGCTCGCTGATCTACGGGCAGATGAACGAACCGCCGGGCGCGCGTGCGCGCGTCGGCCTCACCGGTCTGACTGTGGCGGAATATTTCCGCGATCAGGGGCAGGACGTGCTGTTCTTCGTGGATAACATCTTCCGCTTCACCCAGGCGGGTGCCGAAGTGTCGGCGCTGCTGGGCCGCATCCCGTCCGCGGTGGGCTATCAGCCGACGCTCGGCACCGATATGGGTGAATTGCAGGAGCGCATTACCTCCACTGACAAGGGGTCGATAACATCGGTGCAGGCGGTGTACGTCCCGGCCGACGACCTGACCGACCCGGCGCCGGCCTCGACGTTTGCCCACCTGGATGCGACCACGGTGCTGAGCCGTGCGATTTCTGAAAAAGGCATCTATCCGGCGGTGGACCCGCTAGATTCGACCTCGCGCGTGCTGGAGCCGCGTATCGTCGGCCAGGAGCATTATGATACCGCGCGCAGCGTGCAAGAGGTGTTGCAGCGCTACAAATCGCTCCAGGACATCATCGCGATCCTGGGCATGGACGAGTTGTCGGAAGAGGACAAGCTGACGGTCGCCCGCGCTCGCAAGATCGAGCGTTTCCTCAGCCAGCCCTTCCATGTCGCGGAGGTGTTCACCGGCAAGCCGGGCGTGCTGTGCGACCTGAGTGATACCATCAAGGGCTTCAAGGGCCTGGTGAACGGCGACTATGACGACCTGCCGGAGCAGGCGTTCTACATGGTCGGCAGCATCGATGAAGCTATCCAGAAAGCGGAAGAAATGGCGGCGGAAGCGGCGTAGGGCCGCGCGCCGCCCGCTGGCCGGGGAACCAAGGGGCTACTAGGCTATGGCAGACACTTTCCGTTTCGATCTGGTTTCGCCGGAGCGCGTCCTGGTGTCGGAGGACGTCGCCGAGGTTATCGTGCCGGCGAGCGAGGGTGATTTCGGCATGCTGCCCAACCACGCGCCGATCATCGCCTCGCTGCGCCCCGGCGCGCTGACGGTGCGCGGCAGTGGCGGCGAGCGCAAGTATTTCGTGCGCGGCGGCCTAGCCGAGGGCAGGCCGGAGCAGTTGACTGTCCTCGCCCAGCGGGCCATGCCGCTTGACGAACTCGACAGCGAGGAGATTGCCCAGGAAATCCAGTGGGCAAAAGAAGATCTGGAAGACGCCGGCGACGAGGATGCCCGCGCTCAGGCCGTCGACAACCTGGAGCGGCTCGAAACACTGGCCGAAGTGCTCAGGCAGAACGCGTGAGTTCTGCCGTCAGCGCGAGCGCGGCGTCCTATCGAGACTTTTTCGGACTGCTGTTTGCCTGTGCTGCGGTCCGGCGCAAGCGGATATAAAGCGCGCCTTCGCCGCCGTCGCGCTGATGCGCGGGTGACACGCTCGCCACGACGTCCCGGAACTCCGGCTTGGCGAGCCATTCCGGAACCAACCGCCGCAACACGCCCCGCGGCGCTTCGTAAAACGGCGTCGTCTCCCACGCTTCATAGTCGTCTCGCGCCGTGTCCCGCGCGCCGCCTTTGCCGGTGATCACCAGCACAAGCACATGCCCGCGCGCCTGGCTCGCACGCAGAAACCCCTTCAACGCGGGATAGGCCTCGCGCTGGCGCATGCCGTGCAGATCGAGCCGGGCGTCGATCCGGTCCGGGTCGCGGGCGATGCGTCGCGCCTCGCGGCGCGCAAGCGGGGTGATAGGCGGTGCGGAAGCATCGGCACTGCGCGCGGATGAGGCCAGCGGTACGGGCTGCGTCCGGCATTTTGGGTCGTGACGCTTGCCTGTGGCTTTTTCGTCGAGGGATTTGCGCTGCGGCATCTCTGCCTTGGCCGGCTCGTCCGTCTGTGGCAGCGCGGCGCCCTGATCGCGGTGGCGCAGAGCCATGGTCTCGCGCATCGCGGCCTCCCACAACCGCCGCTCCTCCTCGCTGAGTTCGCGTTTGCGTGGTGGACGGCGTGACATGGGTCGCGATCATCCTGGTGTTTGAGCCGCTACGCGTTCAGCGCGCCGCGTTGGGCAGCAGGATGGTGAACGCGGCTTCGTGTTTCGTCCGGCTCGCCGCGTCATGCGCCTCATCGCCACTGCCCCAGTAGATGTCGCCGCGCACATCGCCCTTGATTGCCGAGCCGGTATCCTGTGCGACCATCAGGCGGCGGAACGGCTGGCCGGCATCGTCATCCAGTTCCGGCGCGGCCACCCAGACCGGCGCGCCGAGGATGTGATAGCGCGGGTCAACCGCCAGGCTGCGCAGCGGTGTCAGTGATGCGCCAAGCGCGCCGACAGGCCCTACGGCCCCTTCATGCTGCGATAACTCACGGAAAAAGATGTAGGATTGGTTGGCCCAGATCAAAGCTCTGCCGTCCTCGCCGTTCTTGTCGGCCCACTCGAAAATGCGTGCGAGCGAGGCTTCGTGCGGCTTGAGTTCGCCGCGCGAGATGATCTCCTGGCCGATCGAGGTATATGGATAGCCGTTCTTGCCCGCGAAGCCGAGCCGGATCGCCGTGCCGTCCTGGAAGCGGATGCGCCCAGATCCCTGAAGCTGCATGGAATAATGAGCGACCGGGTCGGCAATCCACGCAAGTTCCAGCCCGTGCCCTTCAAGCGCGCCCTGTTCGATTTCCTTGCGCGTGAAGTGCTGCTTCAAGCCGTTTCCGGTCTTTCGCGCGGCGGTCAGATCGTCGGGGAGGTCGCCGCGCGCGCCGGCTTCGATAAGCGTGAGGTCGTCAGGCGGGCGGTAGATGGGAATATCGAATTTTTCGGTGCGCGTGCGCGAGCCTTCGATTTCCGGTTCGTAGTAGCCCGTGACAAGGCGCCGGTCGGTCTTTGGTCTGACGCGGTATGGCGTGAAAAACGTCTCGAAAAAATCACGCGCAGCGTCACCCTTGGGTGGCTCGGAAAGGCTTTGCGCATGCTGGCAAACCTGCGCGAGGGCTTTGCGGCGGTCCGTGTCGTGGCGCTTGGCGGCGTTGATCGACCAGTCGCAGGACCGAAGAAAGGCCGTAAAGGCTTCCGTCTGGTTGTCTGTGTCCCATCCGGAAATATCAGAGAAGCTGACCCGGTCTAGCTGGAGTGGCCGCCGGTCGCCGTCGGTGTCGGGAAACTGCCAGTGCCAAAGCTCCACGGTCAAAAACACCACCAGCGTGAACAGGAAGACCTGAGCAAAATACCACGCCGCCGACATGATCTCAGAACTTGTGAAACTTGGCGGGCTTCCACAATTGTGCCGCCGGTTTGCCGCTAGCTTTCCGTTTCCGTGGCGATGAGCACCCAGTTGGGGTCAGTTGCGCCAACGGTG
Source organism: uncultured Hyphomicrobiaceae bacterium (assembly GCA_964346335.1). GTDB lineage: Bacteria > Pseudomonadota > Alphaproteobacteria > Rhizobiales > Rhodomicrobiaceae > Dichotomicrobium. Next base: position 1,381 of record CAYFVF010000159.1, on the reverse strand, counting down.
CGCGAGAAGGTCCAGTTATCGGTGACCTCCTGGATTTCTTTCGGATCTCCTTCGATGATCCGGCCTTCCTTGTCGCGCGTCACGGTGATGAATTCGCTCACGAACTTCACGGTGATCTGGGCTTCGCCGTTCGCTAGGCTGGCATCCGCGATCTCGGCCTTGTCGATGCCGACGAACTTGAAATCCACCGTCTCGCCAGCCCGCTCGCGCTCCTCGATGGCGGAAACGAAGCTCTGATAGACGTCCGCGCTCAGCAGTTCCTTCAAGGTCGCGGTGTTGCCCGCGGCGAAGGCGGTCACGATCATCTCGTAAGCGGTCTTGGCGCCCTCCGCGAACTCGCGGATATCGAAGCCGCGCTCCGCGCGGATGATGGCTGCCAGCTTTTCGGCCAGCGGACTGCCCTTTGGCGCATAGTCTCGCACCATTTCCTGAAGCTGATCCTCGCTGGCGTTTTCGCGATAGCCGCCCTGCTGCTCGGTGCCGGGCAGAGGAACGACCTTGTCCCGTGCCGCGCCGCCTGCCTGTTGAGCGGAATAGGGATCATAGGGAGGTTTTTCGTTACCGGTCCGCTTTCCCAGGACACTTCTCAGTCTGAGGAAGATCAGGACAGCAATGACTAGGAAAATGATTGTGCTGAGGTCGATGGTTCCGCTCATATTACCGCGACGCTTTGGTTCGGGATTGCGCTATCCGCACTTCCGTGAGGTACGCGATTGATATAGGCTTCGATCACGCCGTGCGCCAGACCTCGCGGGGAAGGAAGGATGTCAACCGTTCAGTGATTGGCAGACATTTTACGGCATCGCGAGGTTGAAGCCAACCATCAATAATCGCCGGATGTGGCGCGGCGCCCACCGCCAGCGTAAAAAGCAGCCATCATGTTCCTGATCTTCTTCCTGATCTTCCTTGCCACGCCGATCCTCGAAATCGTGCTGTTCATCCAGATCGGCGGCGTTATCGGCGTAGTGCCGACCATTCTGATCGTGATTATTACGGCAATTATCGGCTCGATCCTGCTGCGGTTGCAGGGCAGCGCGGTGATAAGGCGCACTCAGTTGGCGTTGCGCGCCGGCGAACTTCCGGTGGACCCGGTGATTGACGGGATCAGCCTGTTGATGGCTGGCGCGCTGTTGCTGACGCCGGGATTTTTCACGGATGCAATCGGGTTCTTGTTGTTCGTGCCGCCGTTCCGGCGGTCACTGGCGCGATGGATTTTCGAGCACATGATGCGCTCGGGCAAGGTTTTCGTAGTGGACACAGAGCCTGAGCAGCCCGGCACGCAGCCGCGCGGCGGGCGCAGGCGCGATGACAGCCGGACTCCACGCGGGCGGGAAACAGTAATTGACGTGGACTACGAGCCCGTGGACGACACGCCGGAGCG
>CAYFVF010000158.1:0-4700 GCA_964346335.1 uncultured Hyphomicrobiaceae bacterium | reverse complement strand
GAAAGCGGCCAGTGCGGCGGCGGCAGCGCAGACCGCAACGCCCAGCCAGCGTGTGGCCGACTCCGGCAGCGCCTGGACCAGCAGCTTGACGCGCACGTGTCCCCCGGCGCGCAGTGTGCCCGCCAGACCAAGGAAAACCGCGCCGGTAAAAAGGAAAGCGCCAAACTCGGCAAGCGACGGGATCGTCCAGCCCGGCGGCGGCATACCGGCGAGCCGGGCCGCCCGGTCGATCAGACGCCCCAAAACCTGCAGGAGCACGAGCACGGCGATGAGCGCGAAGGCGGCTGCACCGAGCCAAAGCGCGCCGTCATAGAGGCGATCGAGCACACGGCGCATCCCATGCCTCCTGCGAGAGCGGAAGTAAAAGGCGGCGGGGCCGGCCGGCCCCGCCGGTGTCAGATTACATGTTCGATTCGTAGGCCTTGATGACCTGAGCGCCCTCGTCGCCTGCCTCGTCCAGCCATTCCTGCGTCATGGTCTCACCGATTTCCGCGAGTTGCTTCTTCAGGGCCTCGGACGGCTGCGAGACTGTCATGCCGTTGTCTTTCAGCGTCGCGATTTTCTCGGCGGTCTCGTTGGCCGACATCTCCCAGCCACGGGTCTCGGCCTCAGCGGCAGCGTCCATGATGGCGGTGCGCTGCTCTTCGGTCAGGCTTTCGAACATCTGCGTGTTCACGATGACCATGTTCTTGGGCAACCAAGCCTGCGTATCGGTATATTGCGAGCTGAAGTCCCAAGCCTGGCTGGAGACGCCTGTGGAGGGCGAAGTGATCATCGCGTCCACCCGCCCGGTGGCGAATGCGGTCGGGATATCGCCGGTCTCGATCTGGGTCGGAACCGCGCCCATGAGCTGCGCCAACCGCTCGGTTGCCGCGTTGTAGGCGCGGAAAGATGCGCCTTCCAGATCCTCGGTCGATTCCACTCGCTTCTGTGTGTAGAGGCTTTGCCCCGGCCAGGGCACCGCGAAGAGCAGGGTCAGGCCTTGTGCCGCCAGCTTGTCTTCCACGAGCGGGCGCGAGGCATCCCATAGCGCACGACCCTCGTCGTAACTGGAGGCAAGGAAGGGGATGGAATCGACGGCAAAGACAGGGTCCTCGTTGGCCAACCGCGACATCAGGACTTCACCGATCGGCGCGAGGCCGCGGCGGACCGAATCCTTGATCTCGGGGTGAGCGTAGAGCGAGCCGGCTGAATGCACCGTGATTTCGAGGCTGCCGTCAGTGGCTTCCGCCACGTCCTGTGCGAACTGCTGGATGTTCTGGGTGTGGAACACGCTGTCGCCATAGGGCGTGGGCATGTCCCAGTTCGCCGCGGCTGCGGGCAGCGCAAGCGTGGCGGCTACAAGCGCGGCGGGCAGGCTGCGGAGAAGGCTGGTGGTCATTGCGGTCTCCCCTGTTTTATAGCGGGCGGCGCGTTCACTGCCCCGGACCGCCGCCCTCAGCCCGGCAAACTGAAGCTTGACCATATGCTAATAATTTGTCAACGAATTGTATATGAATGCTGCCTGAGGGGATTTGAGGATGAACGGTTGCGATGCCGGGCGCTGGGATTTCTGGATCGATCGGGGCGGCACGTTCACGGATGTGATCGGCCGCGCTCCCTCGGGCGCGCTTTCAGCGCTCAAGCTCCTGTCGGAAAATCCTGGGGCCTATGACGACGCCGCCATCGAGGGCATTCGCCGGTTCCTCGACGTGCCGCCCGGCGCGATCCCGCCGGAGCGCGTGGGCACTGTGCGCATGGGCACCACGGTGGCGACCAACGCGCTCCTGGAGCGCAAGGGCGACCGGACGCTTCTGCTGATCACCAAGGGATTTCGCGACGCACTTCGGATCGCCTACCAGGACCGCCCCGATATCTTCGCAAAGGAAATTGTACTGCCCGAAATGCTCTACGGGCGTGTCGCCGAGGTGGACGAGAGAGTCCGGGCGGACGGCACTGTCGAACGTGAGCTCGACCTCGAAGGCGCTCGCCTTGCGCTGGAAGAGGCGAAGGCGGAGGGTATCAACGCCGTGGCGATCGTGCTGATGCATGCCTGGACCGCGCCGGATCACGAGCAGCGGCTCGCGCAGGCCGCGCGCGATGCCGGCTTCGGTCAAGTCTCTGTCAGCCACGAGGTTTCGCCGCTGATCAAGCTGGTCGGGCGGGGCGACACGACGGTCGTGGACGCCTATCTCACGCCGATCCTGTCGCGCTATGTCGAGACGGTTGCAAGCGCGCTCGGCGCCACGCCGCCCGATGAGCCAGGGCCGACGCTGCAGTTCATGATGTCCTCGGGCGGGCTCACGGCCGCCGACCGCTTCAAGGGGCGCGATGCAATCCTATCCGGACCGGCGGGAGGCGTGGTCGGCATGGCGCGCACCGGCCAGATCGCGGGTGAAGACCGCGTCATCGGCTTCGACATGGGCGGCACCTCGACGGATGTCGCGCATTTCGATGGCAGCTTTGAGCGGACCTTTCAGGCCCAGGTGGCCGGCGTACGGATGCGCGCGCCCATGCTGCAGGTGCACACGGTGGCCGCCGGGGGCGGGTCCCTCCTGCACGCCGAGCCGGGGCGCTTCCGGGTGGGTCCGGATAGCGCGGGCGCGGATCCCGGACCTGCCTGTTACCGCCGCGGGGGGGCGCTGACCGTAACCGACGCCAACGTGATGCTGGGCAAGCTCAACCCCGACTACTTCCCAGCGATCTTCGGCCCCAACCAGGACCAGCCGCTCGACCGCGCGGTGGTGTTGGAGAAATTCGCCGCGATTGCGGAGGCGGAGAACAAGAGCCCGGAGGAGGTGGCGGAGGGACTTCTGCGAATCGCGGTCGAGAACATGGCCAATGCCATCAAGAAGATCAGCGTACAGCGCGGCTACGACGTGACACGCTACCTGCTCAACGCCTTCGGCGGCGCGGGCGGGCAACATGCCTGCCTGGTGGCCGATGCGCTCGGCATGACCAAGGTGCTGGTGCATCCGCTTTCGGGGCTATTGTCGGCATATGGCATCGGGCTCGCCCGGGTGACCGAGGCGCGGCAGCGCGGGCTTGAGATCGAACTCGACAAGGCCGGAGCGCGCAATGCCGAGGACGCGCTGGCCGAACTCTCCGGCGAAGTACGCGCCGGCCTCGCAGGGCAGGGTGTCGCCGAGGGCGAGATCACGACCCTCCCGCGCCTGCATCTTCGCTATGCCGGGACTGACACTGCCCTACCGGTGGCGTGGGATGGCGATCTGCAGGCGGCGCGCAGTGCTTTCGAGGCCGCGCACGAGGCGGAGTTCGGCTTCACCGATCCGGATGCCGGGCTGGTCATCGAGGCCGCGGAAATCGAGGGGCATGCCGCCGAGCCCACCGCCGACCCGGAAACCCCTGCCGAGATTGTCGCGCGCGAGGCGGAGCCGGAAGCCGAAGTTTCCGTCTTCACCGGCGGCGCGGTTCACGCGACGAAAGTTGTCCGCCGGGACGCGTTCAGGCCCGGAGCAAGCGTCACGGGACCGGCGCTGATCATCGAGGCAAACCAGACCATCGTGGTCGAGCCCGGCTGGCGGGCCGAGGTAACCGCCCATGATCACGTCCTGATGACACGGGTCGAGGCGGCCAAGCGGGACCGCGCCATCGGCACGAAGGCTGACCCGGTTCTTCTGGAAGTGTTCAATAACCTGTTCATGAACATCGCCGAGCAGATGGGCGTGGCGCTGCAGAAGACCGCGCGCTCGGTCAACATCAAGGAAAGGCTGGATTTCTCCTGCGCGGTGTTCGACGCCGAAGGCGCGCTGGTCGCCAATGCACCGCATATGCCGGTGCATCTCGGCTCGATGGACCGCTCGGTGGAGACGGTGATCCGGCTCAACCGGGACGACGTGCGCCCCGGCGACGTCTTTGCGCTGAACGCGCCCTATAACGGGGGCACGCATCTGCCCGACATCACCGTGGTCACGCCGGTGTTCGACGAGGCGGGCGAGGGGATCCTGTTTTGGGTTGCATCACGCGGGCACCATGCGGATGTCGGTGGCGTGGCCCCCGGCTCGATGACTCCACTCGCCACCACGGTGGACGAGGAAGGCGTGCTTATCGACAACGTCAAGCTGGTCGAGGCCGGACGCTTCCGAGATGCGGAGATTCGCAGGCTTCTGACCGACCACCCCTATCCGGCGCGCAACCCGGACCAGAACATCGCCGATCTCAAGGCGCAAGTCGCCGCCAATGCCCGCGGCGCGGCAGAGCTGCGCGCGATGATCAGCCAGTTCGGGCTGGGGGTGGTGCAGGCCTATATGGGCCACGTCCAGGACAACGCGTCGGCCGAAGTCGCGCGGGTAATTGGCCGGCTTTCGGATGGCGAATACGAGTATCCCACTGATACCGGGCAACTGATCCGCGTGAAGATCGCAGTGGACCGCAAGGCCGGCGGAGTAACGGTAGATTTCACCGGTACGTCCGAGGCGCGGGCCAACAACTTCAACGCGCCCGAGCCGGTGACGCGGGCGGCGGTGCTGTACGTCTTCCGCGTGATGGTGGAAGCCGCAATCCCGATGAATGCGGGGTGCCTGCGCCCTGTTCGGATCCTGATCCCCGAAGGCTCCATGCTGGCGCCGCGTTATCCAGCGGCGGTGGTCGCGGGCAATGTCGAGACCAGCCAGCACGTCACCAACGCCCTGTTCGGCGCGCTCGCCGCGATGGCGAACAGCCAGGGCACCATGAACAACCTGACCTTCGGCAATGATCGC
>CAYFVF010000157.1:0-4727 GCA_964346335.1 uncultured Hyphomicrobiaceae bacterium | reverse complement strand
GGTATGCACCGCGCGCTTCAGGCCGCTTTCGAGCCGGTCGCGGCGTCCCCCCGGCCTGAGCCGTTCGATGCCGAAACGGATTTCGTAAAGCGTGATCGCCGTCAGCCAGACCTCGTTTGGCCTCTGCCGCTGAAACCAGTCGAACACATTGGCGGAGCGAGCCTTTTCCATGACAGCCGACAGGACGTTGGTATCAAGGACAATCACCGCCCGATCAATCGAATGTCGCCGGACGCGGCTGCTGTCCCTTCATCTCCGGCAGCGGTTCGTCAAGCTCAACACCCTCGAAGCACTCGGCGAGGTGCGTGCCCAACCCCGGCTCATCGGCCGGATCTGGCTTGCCCACCACCGCTTCGCGCAGGATGCGCCGCGCCTCTTCCTCCATGCTGTGGCCATGCGCGCGGGCGCGCTGCGCGAGCCGCTCCTTCACCTTGTGCTCAATGTTGCGCACGATCAACTGCGCCATGCCACACCTCCCGAAATTGCTATCATGCTATCACGATTGCATCTAAGCGCTGTTGGCGCTAGTGGCAAGGTCAGCGGCGGGACGGGGTTCGTGGACGGCCTCGAAGTATCGCGTGATGTTGATACGTTCCGGCGCGGGCTGCGTGCGGGCGCATTCGCGAAATGCCGGGCCGGGCAGCAGCGCCGGGCGGTACAGCCACTGGTACACACCTTGCGCATCGCGAACGAGAACCCGCTCGGCGCCGTGATCCGCCAAATGGTCGTAGAGTCCCGGCGCGTCCAACAGGCTCGCGCAAATAACGCTCCCGCCGCGCGGGATGTCGCACGCTTCAGCGCGCGCATGCTCGACCGTGATGCGCCCTTCCATACCCAACGCGCGCACCAGCGCGGAAGCCAGTTCGCACGCGCGTTCGTCCGCATCCACACACCGCAACGCGGCAGCATCATCCGCCTGCGCCATCAGGATCGCGGTCAGCGGCAGCGCCCCGCAGCCGAGAAACACGGCATCGCGCAAACCCTCAGGCCAGACCAGATCGGCTTCTGCGCGGCACAGGCTCCGGTAATTCGCCATGTACCAGAAACTGGCCAGAACGTGCGCCGGTGCATCGCTTGCCAGCGCCTTGCGGCACCACCAGGCTTCCAGGACGTACTCGGCGTTTGCGCACAGGCGCGGTAGTTCGGTTCGCGCCTCCGCGAGGGCCGGTGCGTCCGCCAGATCATCTCCGAAACCGGCTTGATGCCACGCGTTCAGGGTGTGCACCAGCCGATACAGGCAGCGCGTTACTGTCTCATTATCGGGGCTGAGATCGCTTTGGGCACGTAGGGTGTGAAAGGTTTCGCTCAGATAAGTAGTCGCCGACTCGCGCGTCCACACCTTGGCCCTCTCGCACAGTTCCCCAGTTGAGCACTAGGATAACCTAATTCGCCTGGCGCGCCTACCGTTCACGATATGCTTTCGCGATCACGTGGTGCGTTCGCCGGGCGCTCTTTCAACCTTTTTGCAAGCACATGCGGCGCGGGCGCCACGAGGAAGCCGAACGACACCGCGCCATCGCGCTCACGTACGGCATGATGCATATGATGGGCCTGGTGCACGCGGCGGAGATAACCGCGCGCCGGGGTGAAGCGATGCCCCACGCGTCGATGGACAAGCACATCATGCACGAGAAAATAGGCGATGCCGTAGCCCGTCATGCCCAGTCCCATTCCGAGCAGGACAGGCTCGCCTCGCAGCCCGTAAAAGAGAAGCGGCGCGGCGATTGCGGCAAACAGAAGTCCGAAAACATCATTCAATTCGAACCAGCCCCGGCGCGGGCGATGATGGCTTTTATGAATAAACCACAGCGGCCCATGCATGATATAGCGATGCGTGAGCCACGCGCAGGCCTCCATGGCGGCGAAGCTCATGGCGAACACGACTAGGATGATCCAGATATCGGACATGGCTAACCCCGTTAAGTTTTCCTTGTATGGCAGCGCATGGCCTACGAAGCGCAAAAGACAACAGTTTGATTTGCAATGAAATTCCTCGACCAGGCGAAGGTCTATATCCGCTCGGGAAATGGCGGCAACGGCAGTCTGTCGTTCCGGCGGGAGAAGTTTGTCGAGTTCGGCGGGCCGGATGGCGGCGACGGCGGGCGCGGCGGCGATGTGTGGGCCGAGTGTGTCGATAACCTCAACACCCTGATCGACTTCCGCTATCAGCAGCATTTCAAGGCCAGGCGCGGCATGGACGGCGCAGGCCGCAACCGCACTGGGGCCGGCGGAGATGACGTCGTGCTCAAGGTCCCGCCCGGCACGCAGATTTTTGCGGAAGACAACGAAACAATGCTCGCCGACCTGACCGCCCCGGGCGAGCGTGTTCTGCTGGCGCGCGGCGGCAATGGCGGTTTCGGCAACGCGCGGTTCAAGACCTCGACCAACCAGGCGCCGCGCCACGCCAATCCGGGCCAGCCGGGCACGGAAATGACGATCTGGCTGCGCCTCAAGCTGATCGCCGATGCCGGGCTTGTCGGGCTGCCGAACGCGGGTAAATCGACATTTCTGGCTGCTGTGAGCGCTGCCAAGCCGAAAATCGCGGACTACCCGTTCACGACGTTGCACCCGAACCTCGGCGTGGTGAAGGTGGACGATGTCGATTTCGTGCTGGCCGACATTCCCGGGCTGATCGAGGGCGCGCATGACGGCGCAGGGATAGGCGACCGCTTCCTTGGCCACGTTGAACGTACCCGCGTGCTGCTGCATCTCGTGGATGCCACCGGCGATGACCCGGCGCAGGATTATCGCGTGGTGCGCGGCGAACTTGCCGCCTATGACGCCGGGCTGGTGGATAAGCCGGAGATCGTGGCCCTGAGCAAGTGCGACGCCGTTGACGCCGAAGAGGCAGCCCGCAAACAGGCGTTATTGGCCGCGGAATGCGGGCAAGATCCAATGCTGCTCTCGGCCGTGTCTGGCCAGAATGTGCGTGCCGCGCTGTTTGCGCTGGGTGCCCATATCAAAGAGGCCAAGGCCGAGGAGGCCGCCGAAGCCGCGCCGCAGAAAAGCTGGCAGCCATAGTCGGCCCTTGCACCCGCGCGCGCCTCGCCGCATAGAAGGTGCGTAACTTGAAGCGGAATTATCCCATGCCTGAAGTCAGTCCGGAATGGACTCATGCGCGCCTGATCGTCGTGAAGATCGGCTCGGCGCTGCTGGTCGACTCGGCCACGGGCGTGCTCAACGAAGCCTGGCTGGCCTCGCTGATCGACGATATCGCCGCATTACGCGCGGAGGGTAAACAGGTCGTGCTGGTTTCGTCCGGCGCGATCGCGCTTGGGCGGCATGCGCTGCGGCGGCCTGCTGGGGCGCTCAAGTTGGAGGAAAGCCAGGCGGCCGCCGCAGTGGGGCAGATCGACCTCGCGCATGCCTATCGCCAGATGCTGTCGGATCGCGGGCTGGCGGCGGCGCAGATCCTGCTGACGCTGGGCGACACCGAGCAACGCCGGCGCTATCTGAACGCGCGCAGCACGATGCGCACGCTGCTGAGCCTCGGGGCGGTGCCGCTCGTCAACGAGAACGACACCGTTGCGACCACAGAAATTCGCTACGGCGACAATGACCGGCTGGCCGCGCGCGTCGCCGCGATGATCGGGGCTGATTGCCTCGTGCTGTTGTCCGATGTCGACGGGCTCTACACCGCGCCGCCAGAGCGCAACGCGGACGCCGAGCGCATCGACGTCGTGCGCGAGATCACGCCGGAAATTTCCTCGATGGCGGGCGATGCGGGCACCGAATTGTCCCGCGGCGGCATGGTCACGAAGATCGAGGCGGCCAAGATTGCGGTAGCCGGCGGCGCCAACATGATCGTCGCGCTGGGCAAGCGGCGGCACCCGCTGGACGCGCTGGCCAAGGGTGCGCCGTGTACATGGTTCCTCGCGCGCTCGACGCCGCTGGCCGCGCGCAAGCGCTGGATCGCGGGCAGTCTTGACGCGAATGGCGCACTGGTCATCGACGACGGTGCGGTGGCGGCGCTAACATCCGGGCGCAGCCTGCTGCCCGCGGGCGTGGCGGATGTCGAGGGCGTTTTCGATCGTGGCGATACCGTCGTGATCCGCGATGCGCGCGGCGAGGCAATCGGGCGCGGGATCGTAGCTTACTCGAGCGTGGACGCGCGGCGGCTGATTGGGCGCAAGAGCCGTGAAATCGAGGATATCTTGGGTTATCGCGGGCGCGACGAGATGATCCACCGGGATGATATGGCGCTGAGCGTTCCGGCGAAGACCGAGCAGAAGGTTTGAGTGTTATGCAGGAACGCGTAGCGGTTACGATGGCGGCGCTGGGCGAGTCGGCGCGCAGTGCAGCGCGGGTGCTCGCCAGGACCGATGCGGAGACGAAGAACGTCGCGCTTCGCGCGGGGGCCGAAGCCCTGCGCGCAGGCGCGGCCGAGGTCCTCGAAGCCAGTGCGCAAGACGTGGCCGCCGCCGAGGCTCAGGACCGGCCTGCCGCCACGATCGACCGGTTGCGGCTCGATGAAAAACGTATCGAAGCGATCGCTGCCGCGCTTGAGGACATCGCCCGTCTGCACGATCCGGTCGGCGCGGTGATCGCGGAGTGGACTCGCCCGAACGGCTTGCGAATTCAGCGCGTGCGCACGCCCATTGGCGTTATCGGCATCATCTTCGAGAGCCGCCCGAACGTGACGGCCGATGCCGGTGCGCTGTGCCTGAAATCGGGCAATGCCGCGATCCTGCGGCCCGGCTCGGACAGCGTGCATTCCAGCCGCGCGA
>CAYFVF010000156.1:0-4754 GCA_964346335.1 uncultured Hyphomicrobiaceae bacterium | reverse complement strand
CGGGCGTCATGAAGATGGTCAAGGTGTTCGTCGCGGTGAAGCGCAAGCTGCAGCCGGGCGACAAGATGGCCGGACGCCACGGCAACAAGGGCGTCATCAGCCAGATAATCCCGGAAGAGGACATGCCGTTCCTTGAAGATGGCACGCCCGTGGATGTGGTGCTGAACCCGCTCGGCGTGCCGAGCCGCATGAATGTCGGGCAGATCCTGGAGACGCATCTGGGCTGGGCCTGCCGCGGCCTTGGCCGGATGATCGATCAGGCGGTGGAGGCGTTCCACGCCAGCAACGATCTCACGCCGCTGAAGACGCAACTGGACGACATCTATGGCAAGGACGAGACCATCCAGTCGCTGAGCGATGAGGAACTGGTCGAACTCGGCAACAACCTGCGCAAGGGCGTCCCGGTCGCCACGCCGGTGTTTGACGGCGCCAACGAGCAGGAGTTGATCGAGATGCTGCGCCGGGCCGGCCTCGATTCGTCCGGGCAGGTGCTGCTCTATGACGGCCGCACGGGTGAGGCGTTCGACCGGAAGGTGACGGTGGGCTACAAGTACCTGCTCAAACTGCATCACCTGGTGGATGACAAGATCCACGCGCGCTCGATCGGGCCGTACAGCCTCGTGACCCAGCAGCCGCTAGGCGGCAAGGCGCAGTTCGGCGGCCAGCGCTTCGGCGAGATGGAAGTCTGGGCGCTCGAAGCCTACGGCGCGGCTTACACGCTGCAGGAAATGCTGACCGTCAAGTCGGACGACGTCGCGGGCCGCACCAAGGTCTACGAGGCGATCGTGCGCGGCGACGACAGCTTTGAGGCCGGCATCCCGGAGAGCTTCAACGTGCTGGTTAAGGAAATCCGCGCGCTGGGACTGAACGTCGAACTCCAGCAAAGCGACGTGACAGATGAAGGCGTACCGCAATACTCGCTGCCACCGGTGCCGGCCGCGGAATAGGACTGGATGCTGGGAAGACCACTTTTGCGCAGAGCAAACCAACATAGCAGGGATGCCAGACGGTATCCCTGCGCTTGCACAAACCCGATGATGGATGCTGACGCCGCACGGCGGGGACTGCGGCGCATCAAGACCGAACGTAGCGCAAGCCCCAGCGCTACCGGATCAGGAGACAGCTTATGAACCAAGAGATAACTGATCTCTTTGCGTCGCAAGCGCAACTACCAAAATTCGACCAGATTCGCATCACCATCGCAAGCCCGGAGAAGATCCTCTCCTGGTCGATGGGCGAGGTGAAGAAGCCGGAGACGATCAACTACCGCACCTTCAAGCCGGAGCGGGACGGCTTGTTCTGCGCGCGCATTTTCGGGCCGATCAAGGACTACGAATGCCTGTGCGGCAAGTACAAGCGGATGAAGTACAAGGGTATCATCTGCGAGAAGTGCGGCGTCGAAGTCACGCTGGCCAAGGTCCGGCGCGAGCGCATGGGCCATATCGAGCTGGCCGCGCCGGTTGCGCATATCTGGTTCTTGAAATCCCTGCCGAGCCGGATTGGCACGCTTTTGGACCTCACGCTGCGCGACCTCGAAAAGGTGCTCTACTTCGAGAATTATATCGTTATCGAGCCGGGCCTGACGCCGCTGAAGGAACGCCAGCTTTTGAGCGAGGAGGAGTTCTTCCAGGCTCAGGAGGAATACGGCGACGACAGCTTCACTGCGGGCATCGGCGCCGAGGCGATCCGCGATATCCTCATGAAGATCGATCTTGAGGAGTTGCGCGACCAGCTGCGCGTGGAGATCGCGGAGTCCACGTCGGAACTCAAGCCCAAGAAGCTGGCCAAGCGCCTGAAGGTCGTTGAGGCGTTCATCAATTCCGGCAATCGCCCGGAGTGGATGATCATGACGGTGATCCCGGTGATCCCGCCGGAGCTGCGCCCGCTCGTGCCGCTCGATGGCGGCCGGTTCGCCACCTCGGACCTCAACGATCTGTATCGCCGCGTCATCAACCGCAACAACCGCCTCAAGCGGCTGATCGAGCTGCGCGCGCCGGACATCATCATCCGAAATGAAAAGCGGATGCTGCAGGAATCTGTCGATGCGTTGTTCGACAATGGCCGGCGTGGGCGCGTCATCACTGGTGCGAACAAGCGTCCGCTGAAGTCGCTCTCCGATATGCTGAAGGGCAAGCAGGGCCGGTTCCGCCAGAACCTGCTGGGCAAGCGCGTCGACTATTCCGGCCGCTCGGTCATCGTGGTCGGCCCGGAACTGAAGCTCCACCAGTGCGGCCTGCCCAAGAAGATGGCGCTGGAATTGTTCAAGCCGTTCATCTACTCGCGGCTCGACGCAAAGGGCCTCGCGGCGACCGTCAAGCAGGCCAAGAAACTGGTGGAGAAGGAAAAGCCCGAAGTCTGGGACATCCTCGATGAGGTGATCCGCGAGCACCCGGTTATGCTCAACCGCGCGCCGACGCTTCACCGCTTGGGCATTCAGGCGTTCGAGCCGGTGCTGATCGAGGGCAAGGCGATCCAGCTTCATCCGCTGGTCTGCGCGGCGTTCAACGCCGACTTCGACGGCGACCAGATGGCCGTGCACGTACCGCTTTCGCTGGAAGCACAGCTTGAAGCGCGCGTGCTGATGATGTCCACCAACAACATCCTGCACCCCGCGAACGGTGGGCCGATCATCGTGCCGTCGCAGGACATCGTGCTCGGGCTGTACTACCTCTCTCTGGAGACGCCGGGCGAGCCGGGCGAAGGTATGGTGTTCGGCTCGGTGGCCGAAATCCGGCACGCCCTGCATGCGGGTACCGTGACCCTGCACAGCAAGATCAAGGCGCGTTTCGATACGCTCGATGATGAGGGCAATACGGTTTCGACGATATACGATACGACGCCGGGCCGGATGCTGCTGGGCGAGCACTTGCCAAAGCAGCCGGGGGTAAAATTCGAATTGGTCAATCAGCTTTTGACCAAGAAGATGATTTCCAAGCTGATCGATGCCGTCTATCGCAATTGCGGGCAGAAGGATACCGTGATCTTCTGCGACAAGATCATGGGCATGGGCTTCCGACACGCCTGTGAGTCCGGTATTTCTATCGGCAAGGACGATATGGTCATCCCCGAGACCAAGGATGCCATCGTTCATGAGGCGCAAGAACTCGTGCGCGACTACGAACAGCAGTTCATGGAAGGCTTCATTACCCAGGGCGAGAAATACAACAAGGTCGTCGATGCCTGGGCGAAGTGCACCGACAGGATCGCCAAGGAAATGATGGACCGCATCTCCGCGGTGCATCATGACGAGGAAACCGGCCGTCAGCTTCCGCTGAACTCGGTCTACATGATGTCGCACTCGGGCGCGCGTGGCTCGCCGCAGCAGATGAAGCAGCTTGCCGGTATGCGTGGTCTGATGGCCAAGCCGTCTGGTGAGATCATCGAGACGCCGATCATATCGAACTTCAAGGAAGGCCTCTCGGTGATGGAGTACTTCAACTCCACCCATGGCGCGCGCAAGGGCCTTGCCGATACCGCGCTCAAGACCGCCAACTCGGGCTATCTCACCCGCCGCCTTGTCGACGTGGCGCAGGACAGCATCGTCAACGAGATCGACTGCGGCACCGACAAGGGCATCAACATGATCGCCGCGATCGACTCCGGCGAGGTCATTGTTTCGCTGGGTGATCGCGTGCTGGGCCGCACGGCCGCCGATGATGTGGTGTCGCCCGTCAGTGGCGAGGTCCTGGTGCCTGCCGGCGAACTGATCGAGGAGCGTCATGCCCGCGAAATCGAGGAGGCTGGCGTTCAGCAGATCCGGATTCGTTCGGCGCTGACCTGTGAAACGCGCAACGGCGTTTGCAGCAAGTGCTACGGGCGCGATCTGGCCCGCGGCACGCCCGTGAACCTAGGCGAAGCGGTCGGCGTGATGGCCGCGCAGTCGATCGGCGAGCCGGGCACGCAGCTCACCATGCGCACCTTCCACATCGGCGGGACGGCGCAGGTGGTCGACTCGTCGTTCCTGGAGTCCAACTTCGCCGGATCCATCGAGATCAAGAACAAGCAGGTCTCGAAGGACAGCCAGGGCCGGCTTGTGGCGATGGGCCGGAACATGTCGGTGCTGGTGCTGGACGATGACGGCAACGAGCAGGCGTCGTACAAGATCGTGCAGGGCGCGCACATGAAGGTCGATGACGGCGACAAGATCAAGCGCGGCCAGCGCCTGGCGGAGTGGGACCCGTATACGCGGCCAATTCTGACCGAGGCGAGCGGCACGGTTGAGTACGAGGACCTGGTCGAGGGCGTGTCCGTCAGCGAGCAGACCGAAGAGACGACCGGCATTACCCAGCGCGTCATCGTCGACTGGCGGGCCAACCCGCGCGGGGCCAGCCTGCGCCCGGCGCTGGTGGTCAAGAACGCCAAGGGCAATCCCGTCAAGCTCAAGCGCGGCGGCGAAGCACACTACCAGATCCCGGTGGGCTCGATCCTGTCGGTGGAGCCGGGCCAGAGCGTCAAGGCGGGCGATGTGCTGGCGCGCATTCCGCTGGAAAGCGCCAAGACCCGCGACATCACCGGCGGTCTGCCGCGTGTGGCGGAGCTGTTCGAGGCGAGGCGGCCGAAAGATCATGCGATCATCGCGGAGATTTCCGGGACCATCGAGTTCGGCCGCGACTACAAGAACAAGCGCAGCATCCTGATCCGGCCGGACGCCGAAGATGCCGAGCCGGCGGAATACCTGATCCCGAAGGGTAAACACCTGTCGGTTCAGGAGGGCGACCGGATCGAGAAGGGCGAGTTCATCATGGAGGGCTTGC
>CAYFVF010000155.1:0-4767 GCA_964346335.1 uncultured Hyphomicrobiaceae bacterium | reverse complement strand
TGAGGGCGCTGTGGGCTTAGCCCGTGGAGGTTCGATTCCTCTCGACCGCACCAACTTTTCGCTCGCCGGGTGTACGGGACTTAACGCATTGGCAGGCACGAATGTTAATGATCCCGGAAGCTCAGTCGTGCATTAGGGCCGAAAGTTTCACACTGAGCTGAAAAGTCCGGGCCGCGATTTCAGGCCCGTCTGTGATCAAATTTTCAAGCCCAATGGCCGCTTGTTGTTTGTGCTACAGCCGAAGCCCAACTTAACTCCGATCAGCAGCGAACGCCGGCATGGCCGCGCCCCAAACCACGTCGGCGCGGGCAACCTCGCTGTGACGCGGCCGCTCCACGGTCGCTTCGACGACAGCCCAGGCCGACGGATCGGCGTGAAGCGCTTGCAGCAACATCGCATTGACCCGATGACCGCCGCGATATGACCGGAAGCGGCCCAGCAATTGCGTGCCTGCCAGCGACAGGTCGCCCACCGCGTCCAGCGCCTTGTGACGAACGAATTCATCCGCGTAGCGTAGCCCGCCAGGGTTCATGACGCCGTCGTCACCGATGGCGATAGTGTTTTCCAGAGATGAACCAAGCGCCCGGCCGGCTTGCCACAACGACTTTACATCTTTCATGAAGCCGAAGGTGCGAGCGCGGGACAATGCATTCAGGAACATCTGCGGCGTCACCTCACCGTGCCAGCGCTGCCGGCCGACAACAGGTGTATCGAACTCGATTTCCACGTCCAGATGGAAACCGTCGTAAGGCTCGATGGTGGCCCAGGCGTCGCCATCCTCGATACGAACAGGCCTCAGCACGCGCATGAACTTCCGCGGGCGGGCGAGCGGGCGGATGCCGGCTTCGAGAACGGCATCGACGAACGGCTCTGCGCTGCCATCCATGATGGGAATTTCGCCGGATTCCACTTCGACATCGGCGTTATCGACGCCCATGCCACGCAACCCGGCCAAGAGATGTTCCACTGTCGACACGCACGAGCCGTTGCCGTCGCTGAGGACCGTGCACAGCATGACATTGGAGATGGCGCGAAAATTGGCCGGGATGCGCACTTCGCGGCGCGTATCCGTCTTGAGAACGAAGACGATCCCGTTATCCGCTCCCGCTGGATGGAGGATGAGCGACGCCGGCTTGCCGCTGTGGACGCCGGTGCCGGAAATGACCACGCTTTCCTTCAGCGTCGTCTGGTGCGCCCCCGTGAAGTCTGCGATCATTATTGTCTCGCGCCGTTATCGTTGTCCCTTCAAGGACAGAACGGGCATGATACGCAGCTCGGTCTGTCCCCCCATCGATCACGGATGCAAGACACGCCGGGGCGTTCGCGAAGGCTGGCGCTGCTGAACTTGTTTTTGACTCGAGACGTGTAAGCTGGACTGTCAGCATGACGCTTAAGGTCGACTTCGCACCGCGTGGACGCTCTATTTTCCTGGCCAGGGATAGCAATTGCCGGCAGGCCCCGAAACGAGACCTCTTCTGGCCAGGCCCCTCAGCGTCTTATCGTTATCCGACGCCTTACGCCCGTGATCTGAGTGGACAATAGCCAGCGCACCGGGCCGGGACAAATCACGCTTGTTTACATTCTGTTACGGATAAACTGTGCCGAATCAGCCACTTATGACGTTGAATTCAGTGTGTCGAGAAGTGAAGACTTGACAGGTTGCGGCTGTGCCTCGCCGCGCCAGCATAGGACGCACATCTCAGTTAAGCGGACGCTTGAAAAAATCCGGGATATCAAAGGGTTCTTCGGCTGTGCCAGTGCCATTGCCGCTCGCCCGGTTGATGCGCGGTCTTGCCGCCTTTTTGCCGTTTTCTGTCTGGTTTGCGGCCTCTGCCGCCCCGGATTCCGGCTCCCGCTCCGCCTGCGGCATAAGCGGTTCGGCGCGCTCGGCGGGGGGCGCGTCATTCTGGCCGCCGCGTTCGTCGCGCCCGCGGCCTCGCCCCGCCATCCATGATAGCAGCCCGCCTTTCCGCCGTTCGCCGCTGTCGGCATTGTTGCTGCCCTCGTCCTGTCCGCTCAGTTCGGGGAAGTCCTCGTCCGTGAGGGGGCGGCGCGGACGCCGCCGGGGCTTGTTCGGCGCCACCGGCTCGAAATGCGGAGCTGGCGTTTCGCCGCCATTACCGCGCGGGCGCTCCTGCGTGGAAGACCGCCGCGGCGGGCGCTGCTCGATCGTGACGCTGCCCGGACCTTCCCAGACCTGGCCCTGTTGCCTGGCTGCCGATCCCCCCGCGTTCGCATTGCCGCTCGCGGTGCGTAACCGCCCGCCCAGCGAGTCCGGCTCCGCGCCGCGCCTCGCGCCTTGCGGTGGCTGGGGCTGGTCGCCGGCCGTGTCCACGTCAATGCCGGTGGCCACGACGGAGACCCGTAGCAGGTCCTCAAGAAGAGGGTCGAAGATCGCACCCACGATGATGTTGATGTCCGGGTTGTCGTCGGCCGACACCTCGCGGCGCACCCGCTCGGCCGCTTCCTGTACCTCGTAAAGCGTCAGGAAATCATGGCTGCCGGTGATGCTGATGAGCAGCCCCTGCGCACCACGCATGGAGCCATTGTCGAGCAGCGGGTTGGAGATCGCCAGTTCCGCCGCCTCCAGCGCCCGGTTATCGCCCTTGGACTCGCCGGTGCCCATCATGGCCGTGCCCATGTCGCGCATCACAGCCTTCACGTCGGCGAAGTCGAGATTGATCAACCCTTCCTTGATCATCAGGTCGGTGATGCAGGACACGCCGGAGCGCAGCACGTCGTCCGCGCGCTGGAAAGCATCGGCGAAGGTGGTCTTTTCGTTGGCCACGCGAAACAGGTTCTGGTTCGGGATCACGAGGATCGTGTCGACATGGGCGGCCAGATCGGCGATGCCTTTCTCGGCATATTGCATCCGGCGCTGTCCCTCGAACTCGAACGGCTTGGTCACGACGCCAACGGTCAGGATGCCCATGTCCTTCGCGGCCTGCGCGATGATCGGCGCCGCGCCCGTGCCGGTGCCGCCGCCCATGCCGGCGGTGATGAACAGCATGTGCGCGCCTTGGAGGAAGCCGCGGATGTCGTCGAGCGCCTCTTCCGCCGCCGCAGCGCCGATCTCCGGCTTGGAACCTGCGCCCAGCCCCTCGGTCAGGTTCACGCCCATCTGGATGCGCACGCCCGCGCTGGACATTGACAGCGCCTGCGCATCCGTGTTGGCCGCGACGAATTCCACGCCCTCGATGCCCGCCTGGATCATGTTGTTCACGGCGTTGCCGCCCGCGCCGCCCACGCCGATGACAGCGATGCGCGGGCGCAGTTCGGTCAGCTCCGCGGGCTTCAGGTGAATGCTCATTGCAGCCTCTTAAATCGTGTTCCCCGCACGCGTGGGATGGCGGATACGCGGCCCCGCTGTGTCTCGCCATCGTCTCGAAGCATCGGCTCAAACCGCATGACGCTCCGGCCCCGCACTCAGAAATTCTCGCGCAACCACTGGCCCACCTTGGCGAAGTACCCCGAGGGGGGCGGATAAGCCGACATTGCCGGAGCCTGCGGCGCGGGCGCACTCGCCCGGCGCTCCGCCGGTACGCGCAACAGGTAGTTCAGGGCACCCACGCTCGCGGCCAGCGCCGGATCGGCATTGGGCGGCAGTCCACTCACCGCCTCTGGCCGGCCCAGCCGCGCCTCGCCTCCGAATATCCGCCCGGCCAGTTCGCTCGCGCCGACAAGCTGCGCGCCGCCACCCGTCAGCACCACCCGTTCGGTCACCGCCGGATCGCACCCGGCCTGTTCGAGCCGCTCCTGCAACTGCGAAAACATATCCTCCAGCCGTGCCCGCACAATGGCGGCAATATCCGCCCTCGTCGGATAGATGTAACGTTCTTCGCCGTCTTCACCAATCAAAGGACACACGACGTGGTCGTGCTCGAGTCCGGCATCGGTAAAAACGCTGGCATACAAGGTCTTTAGCCGTTCGGCCTCGGAACGGGGTGTGGACAAGCTGCGCGCGAGATCACGCGTCAGATGCTCGCCGCCCGACATCAGCGAATCAATGTGGACGGCTTGACCCTCACAAAACGCGGCCAGCGCGGTCGCGCCCGCGCCCATGTCGATGCAGGTCACGCCCAACTCGTGCTCTTCCTGCGTTGCGGCCGAAAGCGCGCTGGCCAGGGGCGCGGCAACAAGCCCGGCAAGGCGCAGATGGCAGCGTTCGACGCACAGCGCGATGTTCTTCGCGGCGATCGGCGCCATCCCCGCCGCGAGGACATGAACCTTCAGCGTGTCGCCGATCAGGCCGCAAGGATCGTCGATTTGCGGAATGTCGTCCAGCCCGTATCCGGCCACGACCGTGTGGAGGATCGACTGGCCATTGCGCGCGGCGTACTGCTCGGCGGCAAGCAGCGCCCGGCGGATATCGAGTTCATCAACCGTGCGCTGGGCAATCGGCACGCTCGCGGTGAAGCTCTCGCTGGCAAGGCCCGCGCCGGCGAATGTGACGTACACCTCGTTCACCGTGACCCCGGCGTTATGCTCCGCCCGCCCCACGGCGGCGCGCACCGCGTCCTCCGCCGCGTCGAGATCCCCGATGCGACCCGCCGCGATGCCGCGCGCGGCGACCTGTCCGAAACCGAGAATGTTGATGCGCGCGTGCTCGACCTTGCGCGCCAGCCATTTCGGCGGCGGCAGCAGCCGCGCGATCATGCACACGACATGGCGCGTTCCCAGGTCGAGAACCGCCGCCGTGCGTTCCTTCGTGATCACCGCGTTCCGGTCGTCCCACATCCTTGGCTCCGCGACCCGATACTAAAGAGG
>CAYFVF010000154.1:0-4795 GCA_964346335.1 uncultured Hyphomicrobiaceae bacterium | reverse complement strand
GCCTCCTCGTCTTTCGATATGTCGATGCCGTAGCGCTTCACTTTTTCCCACAAGGTCGTCCGGGATATGCCGAGCCGACGCGCCGCCTCCTGCTGGCGCATGCCCGAAGTGATCAGCACGCGCTCGATATGCGCCCGCTCCGCCGCCTCACGCGCTTCGGCAAGGGAGGCAGGCGGAGCATCGGCCGGGGCGTCGGACTGCGCACCTCGTGCGCCAGGCTCGCGGCGATGGCGGCGAGGCTCTCGGCGCGCTCGCGCTCGGCAAGTTCCTGATAAGCGGCGTTGCGTTCGCGCTCCATGTCGAGCCAGCGGGCGAGAACCCGCTGCAATTGGCCGACTTCCGTCGTGGCGGGCTGCAACACGCCGTCAGTCGGCGCTTCGGGGGCCTTGTCGGACGCGAGCCGCTCCGTCAGGTCATGCAGGGGCATCAGCACATGGCGGACGTAGAGGAAGGCGATGAGCGCGCCCACGGCCGCGAGCAAAATGTCGATTGCAACGAATAACCAGCGATCAGCGCGGCGCTGTGCGTTCAGCGGCGCAAGGTCGAGCACGGCGCGCACACCGGGGCTGTCCTGAGCGGCGGCCGGCTGAACCGCCATCGCCAGGTCGCCCCGCGCCCGCCACGAAGCCTGCTCGGGCCCCTCGACTGCGACGACGAGGACATGGATATAGAGAATCTTGCGGTCATCGCTGACATGCAGCGCGGTGGTGCCCGGCGTCAGCGTCACCATGTTGGCGAGCGCGGCGATCCGGGCGTCCGTCCGCAATTCAAGCGGCACCGCAATGATCGCGGGACGCAGCGTGGCGTTCGGGTTGACGATTGCCCAGGCGACCGAGAGCGCCGAGCGCGCCAACTCGATCAGGAACCGCACGCCAAGCGCGGTCCACAGCCAGGTATTGCGGATGATGCGGATCAAGAGCATTAACGGCCCTCCTCGTAGCTGGGCTTCCGAGCCCTGTCAGTGATGTCGTGGATGCTGGGCGCCTGCGTTTCGTCGGCGAGCCGGGTGCCGCTGTCATCGCCGGGGTTTAGCACCAGGCCGATATACCGCTCGCGGTCGCTCAACTCGGCGGCGACCTGCTGGCTGTAGGTGACAAGCGGCTGCGCCATCAGGCCGATCGTTATCGTGATCAGGCCGAGCGCGGCGATAGGGGCGAGCATTGCCGCCGGGAGATGGCCAGGCGTGCGGCCTTCGGGGGCCGGCTTCCAGAACGCGCCAAGCCAGATCTTCGCCATCGCCCCGCTGCTGCTGCCTATCTTGCTGGCGGCCGCGGGGCGATGGCGAGCAGATCGGTCATACCCGGCGCTCCTGATCCTCGGCCGATGTCCCCGCTCGACCGAACGGGCTGCCGTCCGCCTCGGCGGCCGTCATGGCGTCGCCATCCAGCGTGCCCAGCGCGCTGTAGGTCCGGTAGGCCAGCACGGCCGCCAGCGCGATTAGAGCAAAGCCGATCACGATCGCGGTAAGCACGAGCGCTTGCGGCAGAGGGTTTGACGCGGCCTCGGCAAGGACATTGCTGCCCCGCTGTATGATTGCTGGGGCCTGCGCGCCAATCCCGCCAGCCAGGAAGATGACGAGGTTCGCGGCGGTCGCGAGCATGGCCAGGCCGAGGACGACCCGGAAAACGTTACGCTCCAGCATCATGTAGATGCCGGCGGCGGCCACCGTGCCGGTGGCGACGGCATCAGCAAACAGCATTACTGGGCCTCCGCAGCCTGTGTGTCGTAACGCCGGAACAGGATGGCGAGCACGCCGCCCAGCACGACGAGGTAGACCCCAAGGTCGAACAGGATCGTGGTGCCGAGCTTGATGCCGCCAAGGCTGGTCCAGAGGTGGGTCAGGAAGGCGGACTGCCCGGCCAGCAGCGGCGGGAGACCGGACAGGATCGCTAGGGACAGGCCGATACCGAGCAGCGTGATCGGGTGGACGAACAGCCAGCGCCGGCTGGCTTCGACCCCGAAGGCCATGGCGGTGACGGCGAAGGCGGCGGAGGCGGCAAGCCCGCCAATGAAGCCGCCGCCCGGCTCATTGTGGCCGCGCAGCAGGATGAACAGCGAAAATACAAGCATGGCGACAAAGAACAGCCGTGCAAGGGCATGCAGAATGACGGAGTTCATGGGCTTTAAGCCTCCTCTTTCGGGTCAGACGTGCGGCCGCCGCGCAGCAGCGCCCAGATCGCGATCGCGGCAAAGCCGACCACGGCGATCTCCCCCAGCGTGTCGAGCGCCCGGAAATCGACCAGGATGACGTTCACGACGTTGCGCCCGAACGCTTCGGTATAGGCGTTGTCGCCAAAACAGACGGACAGGCGCGGATTGAACGGCGCCGACATGACCGCGATCACGGCGAGCGCGAGCGTGATGCCGACCGTGCCGGCGAGCATCAGGTCGCCCGGCCGCTGCGCTGGTGTGCGGTACAACAGCCCGCCGATCGGCAGGCGCAGCAGTAGCGCCAACATGATCACCAGGAACAACAGCTCGACCGAGAACTGTGTGAAGGCCAGGTCCGGGGCGCCGTTCTTCAGGAACACGAGCGCCATTGCGTAGCCGACCATGCCGACGCCGATGACCGACGCCAGCAGCGAGCGGGAGAAAGCGGCGCCCCCCGCGCCTGCCACCATGAAGCCGAGTATCACCAGCAGGTAGGGACGCCATGCGAGTTCGCCGCGGGCTTCGGTCAGTATCGTACCGTCGATGCCGGCGACCGCGATTACCAGCGCGGCGGCGGTAACGGCGATTGTCACGGCCGCATATGCGCGAAGGCTGCCGGTTTGCATCCAGCGTGTCGCCGTGCCCGCGCCAGCGAGCAGCCTGGCCAGGCCACGATCGTAAATCCGGCTCGCGGATCCCACGCGCGCCAACGGATGGGTTTTCATCCGACGATGGATCGGACCCCAGTACCACGCCATGGCGAGCCCTATCGACAGCATCGCCAGTGTCAGTCCGAGCTTGGCCGTCACGCCGGGGAGCGCTGAGAGGTCGGCTGTGACCGTCTCGCCCGCCAGCACGCTGGCGGCCGGCTCCAACAGCCCGGAGGCGAGCAGGCCCGGGAGCACGCCAACCAGGAAACCAGTCAGTGCCAGTATGGCCGCGGGCAATCCCAGCCCTAAGGTCTCACCATGGCGCAGCTTAAGTTCGCCGACCGGCGCGCGCTTGAAAAACGGCCGCAGCGTGACGACACCGGCGACGGCGATGAGCACGACGTTTGTCACCAGGCCGACCCCGATAACCCATGGCAGCGCGCCCCCGGTCAGTGTGGCTGAGACCTGCAGTTCCTTCGCGGCATAGCCGGCGAAGAACGGCAGACCGGCCATCGACAAGCTGGCAAGTACTGTCGCGGCCGCCGTCATCGGGAGATGGCGCGCCAGGCCGCCGAGGGAGCGAAGATGGGCCACGCCGGTGGCATGGATCACCGTACCGGCGCAGAAGAACAGCGCGGCCTTGTAGAGCGCATGGGCAAACAGGAAACCGACCACGGCGAGTTCGGCGGTTGGCCCGCGAAGACCGATCAGCATGACCAGGGTCCCGAGCGACGCGACCGTGGAATAGGCGAGCACGGCCTTGAAACCCTCGCTACGCAATGCCTGCAAGGCGGCGACCAGCATCGTGATCCCGCCAAGCGCCAGCAGCGGCAGGTAGAACATGGGTTCGTCGCTGAAAGCCTGATCGAAACGCGCCAGCAGATAGACGCCAAGCTTGACCATCGTGGCCGAGTGCAGGTACGCGCTCGCGGGCGTCGGCGCTTGCATGGCGTTGGGCAGCCAGAAATGAAACGGCCACTGTGCCGACTTGGTGAGCGCGCCGATAAGCACGCACACCATGATCGCCGGGAACAACGGGCTTGCGATCACGGTATCGCCGTTCGCCAGCACGCCGGAGAAGCTGAACGTGCCCGCGGCGATCCCGAGGAGCAGAATGCCCGCCAGAAGCGCCAGGCCGCCGCCAGCCGTGACCAGCAGCGACTGCAGCGCCGCATCGCGCGCCGCGCGGGTCTCCGGCTTGAAGCCGATGAGGAAGAACGAGACCAGGCTGGTCAGCTCCCAGAAGACGAACATGACGATCAGGTTGTCGGCCATCACGGTGCCGAGCATCGCCGTCATGAACACCAGGATGAGGACCAGGAAATAGGTGCGGTCGGCGGGCTTCGCGTCGGCAAAGTAAGTGCCCGCGTAGATCGCCACCAACGCGCCGATGCCCGTGATCAGGAGCGCGAACAGCAGGCTGAAGCCGTCGAGGCGGAGGACGAGTTCGATGTCCAGCGCAGGCACCCACGCGATGCCCTGAACCACCGTCGCGCCAGCCGCGATCTCCGGGAGATGGCTGGCGAGACCCGCGAACAGGACTGCTGGCAGCAACGCTGCGAGCCAGCCCGCCACGCGGCCATTGGCGGCCACGAGTGAGATGGCAAGCACGCTCCCGAGAGCGGATAGTCCAAGCACGGCAAGCGGCGACATTTAACCTCCAAGACTGCGCGGTCCGTCATTCCGCCCTGTTGGAGCAAGTGTCTTGCCATTATCCTAGGTAATGGATTTTGAAGGGAAAGACGTCTGAAGCGCGCTCGGGACGTTCGGAAATCAGAACGTTGAGGCGTTGCTTCGCCCGGTAATCCGAACGTTCCCGAGGGCGCCCGACACGCCATCCCGGACAGCGACCGGGGGGGTCAATACTTGCCGCAGGCACGTTGGCCTGCGCTTCGCGAGCAATGGATTTAGCGAGCGTGGAGATCGCTTTCGAGGATCGTCAAATCCCCAGATGCAGCTTCGGCTTCCAGAACGGCCGGAAGAGTTCGATCTTG
>CAYFVF010000153.1:0-4801 GCA_964346335.1 uncultured Hyphomicrobiaceae bacterium | reverse complement strand
GGGGCGCCGGCCGTTTCCAGCACGCGCATGCCGCGCGCCGTATTCGCCAGTTCCGTATCGCCGAGCAGAACCCGCAGCGGCTTGGCCGCCGGTTCGATGCGCGGCGGGCGCGGGAAGTCCCAGACGGACTCCTGGCCTGGCTCCGGTTCCTCGGCAAATTGCGGCCGCGCGCTGCCATCATAGCGCCAATGCTGGCGCGCACGCTGCACCATTGATGTCGGCTGGATGATCGTCATTGATGCCTCATCGGTCTTGAAAGCCTCGTTGTTTCTCGCGCGTGTCACCAGCTATTCCGCCCTCCGCTCAGTGACGCGCACGCCGTCGCTGAGCCGGTCGCTCGGGTACAAGATGACCTCTTCGCCATCGGCCAGCCCGTCCGTCACTTCGGCCCACTCAAAATTCCGCGGGCCCAGTTCGATCAGCTGCAGCCGTGCCCGCCCGTCCGCACGCACGAACACCGCCCAGCTTTCGCCGCGACGGAACAGCGCGCTCACCGGCACGCGCAGCACGCCGGTGCGTTCATCGACCACGATGCGCACGATCACGCGGTAGTCATGGCCGAGTTGCGCCCATTGCTCCGGCGGGTCGTTGAGGTCGAGCCAGACATTGACGCGCTGCTCTTCAATGCCCAACGCCGACACCTCCGTGAAGCCTGCCCGATCGATCCGGCGCACTTCCGCCGCGAGCGGCGGCCCGCCCCATGCGGTGATCTCGGCGCGGGCGCCGGCCTTGACGCGCACTGCATCGCGCGACAGGAACTCCGCGATGATCTCCAGGTCGCGCGGATCGCCAATGTTGAGCAGCGGCGTGCCGGGCTGCACCACCGCCTCGCTCTCGTTATGGATCTTCAGAACAACGCCGCTCGTGGGGGCGGAAACCTCGAGGCAGCACTGCCCCTTCCGCCCGGCATAGGCCGCCGTTGGCTCCAGAAGCGCGACGCGCGCCTGTTCAACCTCCTCCTGCCGCAACTCCACCTGGGCCTGCGCACTGCGCACCGCGGCCATGTGCGTCTGCGCCTGCATGCGCGCCTCATCCAGCGCCCTTTGCGTGATGGTCTGGCCGACCTTCAGCTTTTCCAACCGCGACAGTTGCGAGGTCCAGTAGTCCGCCATGCTCTGCGCTCTCTCCAGCTTGGCTTTCGCCAATTGGAGGGATGCCTTGGCCGCCTTCACCACCGCCTCGTTGACCTGCACGCTGCGCGCATCGAGAAAGCCGGGCACGCTTGGCAGTACCGAGGCGATGACCGTCGCGTCCTTCTCGACGCTGTCGCCGACTTCGACCGGCGAGCGCTGCACCGTCCCCGCGATGGGGGAGGACACACGGTAAACCTCGCCCACCTGCGAGCGGCCTTCATCCTCTATGGAGACGACCACATCGCCCTGCGCGATTACCGCCGTATCCACCGGGACGGAGTCGGGCCAGAAGCCCCAAGCGATCAGCGCTGCGACGCCCGCCGCGAGCGCCGCCCATCCGATACGTTGACGCCAGACCCGCCCCATTTCACGCCCTCGTTTTCAGCACCGCAATAAGGTCCAGCCGCGCGATCCGCCAGCGCATGATTACCGCCGAGGCCAGCGTGGAGGCGATCGCGACCACCGCGGCCTTGGCGTAGGTATCGCGGTCGACGATCAGCGGCACGCGATACAGTTCGGTCTGCATGCCCTGCGTGACCAGCCCCGCGAGAACATAGCCCGCAATCCAGCCAAGCGGTATCGCGACAATCAGCAGCACGATGATCTCGCCGAACAGGATCAGCATCACCTCCCACTCGGTGAACCCGAGGATTCGAAGGCTGGCCAGCTCTCGCCCGCGCTCGGAAAGCTGAATGCGCACGCTGTTATAGACCACCCCGAACGCAATGATGGCGGCAAGCGAGATGAACATCGTCGTCATGATGTTGATGTTCTCGGCCAGCGTGTCGCGAAACGACTGGCGCGACTTGTTCAGCAGCGCAATCGATGCGACCGCGGGAGTCTCCTTCACCGCGCTGTAAAGATCGGGCAGCGCTGTATCGTCCACCTTGAGATGCGCCCCCGTGATGGCCTGCCCGTCCCCCATCAGCCGGTTGAGCAGAGCCAGCTCCATATGCGCGCCCAGCCCGAGATAAGCCTGGCTGATGCCCGTGACCGGCAGCATGACCTCGCGGCGGCGCCCGGTCTTGAACGCGACGCGTACCAGTTCCCCACGCTGGACGCGAAGAATATCCGCCAGCATCTCCGACAGCACGATGCCGACATCAGGCATGTTCATCGGGCGGAACTCGGGATCGAGCAGCCTCGTCAGCCGCGTGTCCGGGCGTAGGCCGGTGAGGCCGACGCGCTTCTCCTTCACGCCGCTGCGCAGTGTCACCGGCACGGTGCGATATGTCTCGGCGCGCATGACGCCGGGCAGATTGGCGATGTCGTAGCGGGCACGGGCGCTCTTGATGTCGTTGAAGTTGAGCGAGACGTCCTGCCGGTTGCTCTGGGCGTAGGTCACGTCAATGACGTAGTCGATCGAATCCATGCTGAAGAACGACACGATAAGCAGCGCGACGGAAGCAGCAATGCCGATGGTCGTCAGCAGGCTGCGCACCGGAAAGCGGATAATGTGCCGTCCGATCATCAGCGTGGACTGGCGCACGTGCCGGGTCAGGCCGCTGCGGCTGATCCATGTCTTGGCGTAGCGGGTGGGCGGCGGCGGCTGCATTGCCACTGCCGGAGGTAATCGTACCACATTACGCACGGCCTGCATCGTACCGAGTAGCGCGGCCCCGAAGCTGACCGCCGCGGCGAGCACGTAGATCTTTGCCGGCGAGACGAACACAAGGAACGGAAAGTCGAAGAAATCGGTGTAGAGCTGCGTCATGCCGTGGCCGAGCCAGGTCCCCGCAACGAATCCGATCGCCAGGCCCATCAGCGTGATGAGGCTGACGAACTTGATGTAATAGAAACCCACCTCACGCGATGAGTAGCCCATCGCCTTCAGCAGCCCGATCTGTTCGCGCTCCAGCGAGATCAGCCGCGCCAGCGTCATGTTCAGCAGGAAGGCGGAGACCGCGAGAAAGATCGGCGGAATGATCATCGCCATCGAGCCAAGCTGCTGGAGTTCGGCATCGACGAAGGCATGGGAAAGCTGATCGTCGCGCGTGTAGGAATCCTGACCGCCATGCGGCGCGAGGATGCGGTCGAGTCGCTCCATCACGGCATCTGCGTTGGCGCCGCTCATCAGCTTGACGCCGACATCGTTGAAAGCCCCTGCCATATCGAGCGCGCCCGCGGCAGCCTGATAACGCATCCACAGCACGCCGGTGCGCCGGTCGTCAGGCACCAGATCGCCCGGGCCAAGCGTGTAGATGTACTCAGGCGACAGCGCGACGCCAACGATGATAAGCTCGCGCTTGCGCCCGTTGATGATCGCGCTTAAGCGGTCGCCAGGGCGGAACCCGTGGGCCTTGGCGAAAGAGTCGCTGATCGTGACCTCACGCGTCGCCAGCGGTTCGGGCAGCCGGCCCTGCCGAAGATGCAGGCGGTTGAGGGCCGGCAGGCCGGTTTCCGGCAGGGAGATCAGGCGGCCCGTGGCAGGCTCAGGCATCCCTTCGATGTCGAGCAGTACGGATGAGGCCGCGCGCGTCTGAACGTCCGCTACGCCAGGGATCAGGGCGATTTCGTCCTTGAGATAGTTTGGCGCGCGCTTGGCCGTGGAAAATATGTCCGCGAAGCGGTAGCGCTCATAATAGGCGCGCCGCGTCTCCTCCAGCGAGCCGGAGGCGCCGAGCGCGAGCAACAGCGTCGCCACGCCCGAGGCGATGACCAGGGCGATCGCCACAGCCTGCCCGCGCATGTGCCACAGATCGCGGAAAAGCTTGCGGTTCAGCGGCGCCAGCGAGAGGAACGTGCCGCGCATTGCCTTACCATCTCAATTCGGATGGCTGGATCTTGTCGGTGATTTCCTCGATCTCCTTGACCTTCCCGTCGTGGAAATGGATGACGCGGTCTGCGATCCGGCGAATGGCGACGTTATGGGTGATGAGCGCGGTCGTGGTGCCAAGCTGGGCATTGACGTCAACCAGCGCCTGAATGACGACGATACCTGTCTTGGAGTCGAGCGCGCCGGTTGGCTCGTCGCAGAGCAGCACCTGCGGGCGCTTGGCAATGGCGCGGGCGATCGCGACACGCTGCTGTTCGCCGCCCGAAAGCTCCGACGGGAAGTGGTTCATGCGCGGCTTCAGGTTCACGATGTCGAGCGCGTCTTCCGGCTTCATCGGGTCTTTGGCGATTTCGGTGACGAGCGCGACGTTCTCCAGCGCGGTGAGGCTCGGGATCAGATTGTAGAACTGGAACACGAAGCCAACGCTCTCTCGCCGATAGGTCGTCAGCCCGGCCTCGCCCAGCGTATCGAGTCGCTGCCCCTCGAACGTGACATGGCCAGATGTCGGGACGTCCAGACCGCCAATGATGTTCAGAAAGGTCGATTTGCCCGAGCCGGACGGGCCGAGCAGCACGCTGATCTGGCCGGCGTAAAGCTCAAGCGTGATCCCGCGCAGCGCATGCACTTCGCTTGCGCCGCTGCCATAGACCTTGGTGACGTCATGGACCGAAAAGACGGCCTTACTCTGCGTGGTCTCCAGGGCAACCATGTCGAGGGGCGACTCCTGCACGTAACAACCGTCCTGTATGATGCTATCGCGACGTCGGCATCATTGATACGGCGCAATTTCAATCCAGCACATCAGCAATGACCGCCATGCAGTCGCCCGCCTTGACAAGCCCGGGAAAGTGCCGCGCCGCGAGGATGCCGTCGCGCTTCGCTGCATAGCTGA
>CAYFVF010000152.1:0-4851 GCA_964346335.1 uncultured Hyphomicrobiaceae bacterium | reverse complement strand
GCGCGGCGTCGGCCAGCCCCTGCGCCACCAGATAGGCCACGCCGAAGATCAGGATGGCCCCAAGCGCCAGCGCCTGTGCGGATTTTGGGCCGGCGAGCCAATCAAAGCCCACTGCAACCGCTGCATAAAGTACAAGCGCCAGCGCGAACGCCTGGCCCACAGCCACAAGCCCCGGCACCGCGACAGGCCCCGGCTTGCGCGACGCCTGGACGGCTGCCACCGCCGTCCCCGAGGACAGGAACGCGTGCGCCTTGTAAAGCGAATGCGCGACGATGTGCAAAAGCGCCAGCGCCCACAGCCCCATACCGCATTGCAGCAACATGAAACCCATCTGCGCGACGGTGGACCATGCCAGCCCCGTTTTTACCGCGCTTTGCGTCAGCATGACCAGCGCCCCGAACAGCGCCGTCAGGCCGCCCAGAAGCACAAGCGCCGCCATCGCGCCCGCGCTGGCCTGAACCAGATCGGCAAACCGCAGCATCAGCACACCGCCAGCGTTGATGATGCCCGCGTGCAGCAGGGCGGAGACCGGTGTCGGCGCCTCCATCACCTCCGTGACCCAGCCGTGCAGCGGGAAGGCGGCGGTCTTCAGCAGGGCGGCGAGCACCAGCAGGCCCACGGCAATCTGGGCCGCTCCGGGCAGCGCCGCGCCTGATGCCGCCAGGATCGCCTCGATATCCGCCGTACCGAAGGCGAACCACAGAAGGATGCTAGCAGTGATGACGACGACATCGCCGGCGCCCCAGACCAGCGCGAACTTGGTGGCCGCGCGCCGCGCTTCGCCACGGTCCGGATAGAACAGCAACAGCCGTTTCAGCCCCAGCCCGATCGCGATGAACGCGCCCGCGAGCACCACGAGGCTGCCGGCCTGAACCAGCACCAGCACGGCGGCGATGGTGGCCAGCATCAGCCCGTGGAAGGTGCCCTCGCGCGCTTCGCCGTCGAGATAGGTCCGCGAATAGCGCACGACGATCCAGCCGACGAAGCCGACCAGCAACACCATGACCGCGCTAAGCATATCGAGACGCAGCGTCAGCGCCAGCGCGCCGGCCCCGAGCGTCATCGCGCCGCCGCCGTACACTGCGAACTGCACGGTGCCGCCAAGCGCGAGCGCGAGGCTGAACAGCGCGGCCGCTTCCGCGAGAATCGGCAGGCGGCCCGGGCGCGTTCCTGGCTGGAAAATCGCAAGCGCCGCCACGGCAAGCAGCGGGATAGGCGCGAAGGTGGATAACAGCATGGCAATCTCCGGATGGCCTCGGTTCGGGAGTTGAGATAAAGCCTCTTTTTGTTCAAGAAAATTACATTTATTGGCACCTAATATTGCATATTATCGAACAATGCCGATCCTGAACCTTCACCATCTCCGGCTTTTCCGCGCTGTCGCCCATGATGGCACGCTGACGGGCGCAGCGCGGCGGCTGAACCTGTCGGCCTCGGCGCTGTCGGCCCAGCTCAAGTCGCTGGAGGCCGCGTTGGGGCATGCGCTGTTCGAGCGGCGCGGGCGCGGCCTCGTTCTGACCGAAGCGGGGCGTATCGCGCTGGACCACGCCGATGCAATTTTCCGCACCGCCGATGACCTGACAGCCACGCTCGGCCAGAGCGGTACGACGCGCCGCGCGTTGCGGGTCGGGGCGCTGGCGACGCTGTCGCGCAACTTCCAGATGCAGTTCTTGCGCCCGGTGCTCGGCCGTGAGGATGTCGAGGTGATTCTGCGCTCTGGGTCTCAGGATGAACTGTTGCGCGGGCTGGAGGCGATGGCGCTCGATGTGGTCCTGACCAACCTTGCACCGGCGCGTGATGCCGCCAGCCGCTTCCTGATCCACCGCATTGCCGAGCAGCCGGTGAGCCTGATCGGCGTGCCCGCCCGGATCGGCGATCCGGCATCGCTGCCGGAGTTGCTCGCGCGCGAACCTCTGCTGTTACCCACGCCCGAGACGGCCCTGCGCGGCGCGTTTGATGCGCTCACGGCGCGTCTGCGCATTGTGCCGAAAATCGCCGCGGAGGTTGACGATATGGCGATGATGCGGCTGCTTACCCGGGAGGATGCGGGTCTGGCCGTGATCCCGCCGATCGTCGTGCGCGACGAGTTGGCCGCTGATCTGCTGGTCGAGGCGCACCGCTTGCCGGGCATTGTCGAGACTTTCGTGGCCGTGATGCTTGAGCGGCGGTTCCCCAACCCGATCGCGCAGGAGCTGTGCGAGGGTGGCGCGGCGTCGAGATCCGACGGGGCCTGAAGCCTGCCGACGGCTCACACGCGCATGTGCAGCGCCAGCCGGATCTGTTTCTCGGTTTCAATGATGGCGAAGAACACAACGCCGATCCCGATGATCCCGAGAACATCTGACAGCGGCAGACCGGCCGTTCCGAAGATGACCTGGAACGGTGCCCAGTAGGTCAGCGCGGCCTGCGCGACAAGAACGGCGCTAACGCAGCCCCACACGATCGGCGTGGCCTGGAGAGTTGCCCAGTTGAGGGTGGGTCTGCCGATATTGCGGATGAAGAAGAGATAGAAAACTTCGAGCACCACGAGCGTATTGAGCGCGGCCGTCTGCGCCATGTCGTGCGAATAGCCGTTGCCGATCGCGTAGCGGTACATGCCGAAAACGCCGAGGATGAACAATCCGGACACAAAGATGATCTGCCAGACCAGCGCCCCGCTCAGCAGCGGTTCGTTACGCGGGCGGGGCGGGCGCTGCATCGTTGCGGGCATGCTTGGCTCGAACGCCAGCGCAAGCCCCAGCGTGATGGCTGTCACGAGGTTGATCCAGAGGATCTGGACCGGCGAAATCGGCAGGGTCATGCCCGCGAACAGCGCGACGATAATGGTCCCGGCCTCACCGCCGTTGGTCGGCAGCGTCCAGCTGATCACCTTGCGGATGTTCTCGTAAACGGTGCGTCCCTCGCGCACGGCGGCGGCGATGGAGACGAAGTTATCGTCCGCAAGCACGAGTTCGCTCGCTTCCTTGGCGGCCTCGTTGCCCTTGCGCCCCATCGCGATGCCAGCGTCGGCGCGCTTGAGCGCGGGGGCGTCGTTGGCGCCGTCGCCGGTCATGGCCACGGTCAGGCCGCGCGCCTGCAGGGCTTCAACGAGGCGTAGCTTGTGCTCCGGACTGGTGCGCGCGAAGACGTTGGTCTTATCGGCGGCACGCTCCAGGGCGGCGTCATCCATGCCCTCCAGATCATTGCCGGTCAGGACGCGCGCGGTGTTCTTCAGGCCGATCTGCTCGGCAATCGCCCGCGCCGTGGCGGCATGATCCCCGGTGATCATCTTGACGCGAATACCGGCCGAGTGGCACTCGGCGACCGCGCCGATAGCCTCGGCGCGCGGCGGGTCGATCAGCCCGACCAGGCCGAGAAGCGTGAGTTGCCCATCGAGATCGGATGTCTCCAACCCGCCGTGATCGCGTGACCCGGGTCGGACGGCGAGCGCCAGCACCCGCTGTCCGTCTGCCGCGAGAGTGTCCACCAGCTCGTGCCAGTGCTCCGGGTCGAGCGCGGCGGTCTGCCCCTCAGGGCCCAGCTGGTCCTCGCACATGGCGAGCACAGCCTCCGGCGCGCCCTTGACGTGAATGACGGCTTCACCCTCGGCGTTGCGGTTCAGAACGGCCATGTAGCGATGCGCCGCGTCGAACGGGACCTCCTCGATCCGCTCCCAGTCCGCGAACGGATGCGCGCCTTCCCCGCTGATCTTGCCGGCGAGCGCGGTCAGCGCACCCTCCATCGGGTCGCCGTCAACGCGCCATGACTGTCCATCGTGATGCAATACGGCGTCGTTGCATAACGCGGCGGCGCGTGCGAGCGCCATGAGGTGCTGGTCAGTGCGCGGGTCGCCGATCACGCCGCCATCGTCGCGGACGTCGCCGTTCGGTGCGTAGCCCTCGCCGGTGATCGCATAAGTTCGCTGCGCGGTGGCGAGCGCGGCCGCCATCATCTCGTTGCGCGTGAGCGTGCCGGTCTTGTCCGAGCAGATCACCGACACCGAGCCAAGCGTCTCGATCGCGGGTAGCCGGCGCACGATCGCGTTGCGCTGGGCCATGACCCGGACGCCCACGGCCAGCGTGATGGTGAGGACGGCGGGCAGCCCTTCGGGGATCGCCGCGACCGACAGGCTGACCACGGCCATGAACACCTCAGAGAATTCCATGCCCCGGATGAAGTAGCCGAACAGGAACAGCACCCCCGCGACCAGCAAGATGAACAGCGTCAGCCAGCGCGCGAACCGATCCATCTGCTCGACAAGCGGCGTGCTGAGCGTCTGGACGCCGGCGATCATGCCGCTGATGCGTCCGATCTCGGTGTCCTCTCCAGTCGCGACCACGATCCCGCGCCCGGTCCCGGCCGCAACAAGCGTGCTGCTGAAGGCCATGCTTGCCCGGTCGCCCAGCGCGGCATCCGGCTCCACGGGCTGTTTCTGCTTGTCCACCGGCACGGACTCGCCGGTGAGCACCGCTTCCTCGATCCGTAAGCCCCGCGTTTCCAGAAGTCGCAGGTCTGCGGGCACCTTGTCGCCTGCCTCCAGCATGACGACGTCGCCGGGAACCAGATCGACGGCATCGATCGTCTGGCGCCGGCCGTCCCGCAGCACCGAACAGCGCGGCGCGAGCATGTGCCGGATGGCATCCATCGCCTGCTCAGCGCGGCCCTCCTGGATGAAGCCGATGATCGCATTCACCAACACCACCGCGAGGATCACGCCGGTATCGACGAAGTGCCCGAGCGCCATGGTGATCGCTGCCGCGCCGAGCAAAACGTAGATCAGCACGTTGTTGAACTGCGCCAGGAAGCGCACCAGCGGCCCGCGCTTTGCCGGCGTCGGTAGACGGTTCGGGCCGAATATCTCGCGCCGGCGCG
>CAYFVF010000151.1:0-4858 GCA_964346335.1 uncultured Hyphomicrobiaceae bacterium | reverse complement strand
ACGCTCGCATTAAAGTGTCTGTGTTGGAAACTGCACTAGGAACAAATTTTGGTAGTGCATCTTTGACGCTTTCATTCGCTCTCGGACTCGCGGCTCGGTGAAGCGAACGAATGCGTCGATGCACTAGAAGCGAACCGGTTAACAATGACGCAATTGTCGATCCTGATCCCGGCCCATAACGAAGCGGGCAATCTGGCCCCGCTGGTCGATGAGGTCGTGGCCGTGTTTGCCGCCGAAGCACCTCGGCTGGAATACGAAATCCTTGTTGTCGATGATGGCAGCACCGACGACACGCGCGCGGAGATCACCGCGGTAATGGCGCGTGAGCCCCGGCTACGGCTGATCGCCCACGGCCGGCGCGCGGGCAAGTCGGCCGCGATGAACACCGGCTTCGAGGCCGCCTGCGGCGTCTGGATCGCCATGCTCGACGGCGACGGCCAGAACGACCCCGCCGACCTCGCGCGGCTGTGGCCGGAAATCGCGAAAAGCTCGCTGGAAGTGATCTTCGCGGGCGTGCGCAGGCGGCGCAATGACGGACCGGTGAAATGGGCCACGAGCAAGTTGGCGAACCCGGTGCGAAAGTTCGCGCTGCGTGATGGTTGCCGGGATTCCGCCTGTGGCTTCAAGGTGATCCCCCGCGCGCTGGCCATGTCACTGCCCTATTTCGACAACATGCACCGGTTTCTGCCCGCGCTGGCGCGGCGCGAAGGTCTGGAAGTGCACGAGGTGATGGTGAATGACCGCGCCCGCCAGCACGGCGCCTCGAAATACGGATTTTTCGACCGCGCAGCGGTAGCGTTCCTCGATGTCGTTGGAATGTACTGGCTGATGCGCCGTTACAGCCCACGCGGGGAAATCACCGAAGTTGCCGCGCAGGCTCCTGCGCGCGACACGGCCGATGCTCAGGGCGAGCGTTGAAACACCTGATAGCTAAGCCGCGCCTTGCGGCCGGAAAAGTTGTCGTAAACAGCCGTTAGCCGGCGCACCGCGTCGGCAGGTGCATAATCTGGGCCGAGTTGTTTCACCATCTTGCGTGGTGCGGTGCTGGAATGGCCTTCCCATGCCAGCAGCACACGCTGCGCCTTGCCTTCGCGCGACCACATACGAGCGTTGTCCAGCCGGATAACCAGATTTGCCCCGATCCGGTTCGGGCTCCCGATAACCGAAATCCGCCCACTTGTTTCATCGCGCATTTCTGCCGCGAACTGTGGATAGGGGAATGCCAGCTTCTCCTTGCCGAACAGGATCAGCCCCGGCCATACGATCAGCATCAGCACGACCAGAACACCAGCCGTCCGCAGAAAGTGCACCGGCGCGCGCCCGTGCAGTTCCAGCGGCCACGCTGCCGCGAGCCAAAGCGGGAGCGCCATCAGCAGCGGCGTCATGTAACGTTCGTCCACGCTATGGAAATCCCCTAAGAGGACCAGAAGTGCAAACAGCGCCACGCTCAGGAGCGTTACCCGGGCGAAAAACCGCGCAGCAGCTGCTCGGTCACCGTCAAGCCCGTCCGATCTTTCTGTCGACGTCAGCCACCACACGCTGAACCACACTGCTGCCAGCGGGCCTGCCCAAGCCAGCGTAGCAATACCAATCTCGAATAGCCCATCAATGCCAAGTATCGGCAAGTCAACGATGGAGAATACCGTGCGCTCGCTGTCCAACCTTGCCATGCGCTGTGTTGTTTCCGAAATGTTGGAAATTGCCCAGACGGCATGCGGCATGTAAACCAGCGTGAAAAACACAGCAGGCCATATCAATTTGATCGTGAATAAACGCTCACGAAATTGGCCTACAGTATACGCCGCCAGAAAGATAGCCACCAGCGCGAAGAAATAGTTGTACTTGGCATACCCACCGATGCTGATTGCTACGCCAAGCCATAGGAAATCCACGAGCCGACCGCGATCGCGGATGAGCATCACCGCGTGTAACGTCGCCGCAACGCCGAACATGACCATGACGCTGTGCGCCAGCGTCACCTGCGATTGCCAAACGATCTGCGGCAGGAACAGCAGGCTCGCCGCCACGATCAGGCCGGTCAAATGCCGCCCGGAGATACGCCGCCCTGCGTCGTAGATGCACAGATACGTGCCGGCCAGAAACGCCGTCTTGACGATCGCAACCGCGCCCGCCCAGCTTCCGGTGATCCAGAGCGCGCCGGCGACCAGCCAGTTGTACAACGGCGGATGCGAGTTGCCGTAGCCAAGCGCGAAATGGGTGTGCCCGACGAATTGCGCTTCGTCCGTCTCGAGATTGCCGGAAAGACCTACGCGAATGGCCAACTGCGCGGCGAAATAAGCGAGGATGATCCAGACGGTACGCCGTGCGATCGTTTCGACATCGAGGGCGCGAGCGGCCCTTGCTGTGTGCTCGGCCGTGCTCACGCCGCCCGCGCCGGGTCTGCCGCCGAGATCCAGCCGCCACCAAGCACACGCGCGCCCGGTTCTGGCCCCTCGTAGAAAACGCAGGCCTGCCCCGGCGAGACGCCGTCCTCGCCGTCGATCAGGCGCACCCATGTCTCGTTGTCATGCTGATGCAGTTCTGCGGGTCGTGGCGCGCGCGTGGAGCGCACCTTGGCGTGGATCAGTAACGCCCCCGGCCCGAGCGCGCCATCGCCCAGCCAGTTCACCTCGCGCAGCCTGATCCAGTGCGTCAGCAGTGCCGCGCGCGGACCAACGATGACCTGGCTGCGCGCCGCATCGAGGCGTACCACATAAAGCGGCTCAGGCCCCGGCACGCCGATCCCGCGGCGCTGGCCGATCGTGTAGTTGATGATGCCGTCATGCCGGCCGAGCCTGCGTCCATCGACATGCACGATGTCGCCCGGCTCCGCCGCCTCCGGGCGCAGCTTTTCGACGACATTCGTGTAGCGCCCGGTCGGCACGAAGCAGATGTCCTGGCTGTCAGCCTTTTGCGCTACCGGCAGGTTCCACTCGCCGGCCAGTTCGCGCACGTCGTCCTTGTGCATGTCGCCAAGCGGGAAGCGCAGGAACGCGAGCTGCTCCGGCGTTGTGGCGAACAGGAAGTAGCTCTGATCGCGGTCAGCGTCGCGCCCGCGATGCAGTTCCCATCCCTGCGGTCCGGGGCGGTTCGCGATGTAATGCCCTGTCGCCATGGCGTCCGCGCCCAGTTCCTTCGCGCGCTTCAGCAGGTCCTTGAACTTAACTGACTGGTTGCACTGCACGCAGGGGATTGGCGTTTCGCCCGCTGCGTAGCTGTCGGCAAAATCCCGGATCACCGCGTCACGAAACCGGCTTTCGTAATTGAGCACATAATGCGGGATCCCGATCGCCGCGGCCACGCGCCGCGCGTCGTGAATATCCTGTCCGGCGCAGCAGCTGCCGGTGCGCGCAGTCGCCTCGCCGTGGTCGTAAAGCTGGAGCGTGATGCCGATGACGTCGTAGCCTTCACGCGCCAACAGGGCCGCGACCACGGAGGAATCGACGCCGCCCGACATGGCCACGACGACACGCGTCTGCGCGGGTGGGCCCGGCAGATGAAGGCTGTTGAGGCCGCGCGGCGCGGCGCCTGTCTCGCGTGGTGCTG
Source organism: uncultured Hyphomicrobiaceae bacterium (assembly GCA_964346335.1). Lineage (GTDB taxonomy): Bacteria > Pseudomonadota > Alphaproteobacteria > Rhizobiales > Rhodomicrobiaceae > Dichotomicrobium. The sequence goes on along the minus strand of CAYFVF010000151.1, from coordinate 1,312 downwards.
TGGTCGCGTTTGTCATGCCTGTCAAATCTACGGAGTAATCGGGATTTGGCCGCAATATACGGAGGCACCGGCCTGCTCGCAAGCGAAGCCCTCGCAATCACCGCGATGGGGACCAGATTCAATTTGGCATAATTCCCGTATAAGTTGTGTAATAATATAAAACACTTAAAGATTGTGCATATCTTGTTCGTTACTGGAATTTTGTGAGTAAATAAAAATTAAGCCGCTGCGGATACCATGCGTGATGCGTCAATTGTTTGTACCGGGTTCAAATAAAACATGAGTGAGCATTTCACGTCGCGTGCGAGATATGTGATAGGCCCCGATGGCGGTCCGCTGACGATTGCCGACCTCCCGCCCGCCAACACACGGCGCTGGGTGATCCGACGCAAGGCCGAAGTGGTCGCGGCGGTGCGCGGCGGGCTGTTGAGCCTCAATGATGCCTGCGATCGCTACCGCCTCACGATCGACGAGTTCCTGAGCTGGCAGCGTTCCATCGAGAAGCACGGCCTGCCGGGTCTGCGAGCCACCCGCGTGCAGGATTATCGCGGCTAGCCGAGAAAACTATCGCAGATAACCAAGAAAGTCGCTGCGAGCGAAGCGGCCCCCGCGACGTGCGCATGGCGTCGCGCGCTCGTCCCGCCAACTTCTGCTGCGATCTCCCGCGTGGTGCCCTGACGCCTTCCGTGCGCGCGCCGGCCGCACTTCCATCGCCCCGGGCTTTCTGGTACAAAAGAAGAACATAATGATGATCAGGCGGCGCGGCCGCGCTTAGTTGCGCGCTGTGACGCCGATTTGCAGACCGGAACCGGAATGACCCTGCGCCTTGCGCCCATCTCCCAACACGTCTGGGACCAGAAATATCGTTTCGCGCCATCTGCCGGGGCAGCGGAGGACGCGATCGAGGACACCTGGCGCCGCGTTGCCGCCGCCGCCGCGAGCGCCGAGCATGCCGAGGTCCGTGCGCGCTGGCAGGCCCGGTTTTTCGACGCGATGTCCGGTTACCAATTCCTTCCCGCGGGCCGCATCCTCGCCGGGGCCGGGACCTCGCGCATGGTGACGCTGTTCAACTGCTTCGTCATGGGCGAGATCGATGATGACATGGCCTCGATCTTCGAGAACGTGAAGGAAGCCGCGCTGACCATGCAGCAAGGCGGCGGCATCGGCCACGACTTCTCGACGCTCAGGCCAATGGGCGCGCCCGTGAAGGGTGTTGGCGCGGACGCCTCCGGGCCGGTCAGCTTCATGAATGTCTGGGACGCGATGTGCCGCACGATCAAGTCAGCCGGCTCGCGGCGCGGCGCGATGATGG
>CAYFVF010000150.1:0-4866 GCA_964346335.1 uncultured Hyphomicrobiaceae bacterium | reverse complement strand
ATCGTCGCCGCCCGCCGGTTTCGTGCCTTCGTAGGATGTGCCGCGCATGCCTGCCCGCGAAATGGATCCAGTATGAATTAGCCAGACGCTGGCGAACGCGCCCGGATGAGTGCGCATTATGTTCAGTTAAGATCGCGCCGTCGAGATTCGCGGCAGCCTATCGTGGCGCGAATTTCGGAATGCGATCGTCGTTTGTCGCAGGATCGATCACCCGCGGAAGCCGCGCAACCACCAGTTTATCCGTGTAACCGGCAAAGTCGCGCGCGGTTCGCAGGCGCTGGTCGAGAAGTTCGCTGACAAGCGCCAGCCCAATGCCGAGCGAAACGCCACCAAAAATGCTGGCCACCAGGTAGATGATGCCCGGCGGCGTCACTGGGGCCTTCGGGTCAGCGGGTGGGTCGATGACCTTGACGCGTTCCGTCTCCTGAAACTGGCCGAGCGCATAGCTGATCGAGGCATTTTCGAAGCGCTCCCTCAAGGCGTCATAGCGCGCTCGCGCCTGACCGACATCGGCTTTCAGGGCCCCGGCTTGCGCGCGGATCGGCTCCAGACGCGAGAGCGCCTGCCGCTCGGCGGAGAGTTCTGTCTGCAATTCCGCGATCACTTGAGCCTTCGCACCAGCTTGCGCCCGCGCATCCTGCACCCGCGCGAGTTGTTCCGCGGGGATGCTGCCGAGCTTGTCGGTCGAGGCTGTTCGTGTCGCGGACGCCGGTTGGCGACTCAGCCGCGCGACAACCTGCCCCCGCTCCTCTTCAAGCTGGTCAAGCTGACGTTCGACGCTCTGCACGCTCGAGTGGGTGTCGGTGTAGCGCGCCGATAACAGCGCCAGCTCGCCGCGCGCCTGCGCGATGCGCTGATCCAGCTCCGTGATGGCCGGGTTGGCGCTGATGAGTTTCCGTTGGGCGGCCTCGACATCGAGCTGCGCGGCGCTCAGTTGAGCCCGGGCCGATCGCAGGTCGGTCTCCAGCCGCTCGATTTGCCGGGTCTTCGCTGAAATGAGTGCGGCGATGTCCTCGCCGTGCTGATCGCGTAGCGCGGCAAGGCGTGTTTCCAGCTTGTCAAGATGCGCGCGCTGGTCCTTCATCTGTTGCTGCAGAAAGGTGCGTGTTGCTTCCAGACGGCTTTTCGCTGGCGACAGCAGTTGATCAAGGAAGCGGTCGCTGACAGTCTGAAGTAGCGCGCCCATCCCGTCCGGCGTGTTGCCCGTCAACCGCAACTCGATCAGGTTGCTACCGGCCAGTTCGACCGAAACCGCGTCCGCCAGCCTGCGGACTTCGAGCGCGACTTGTGCCGGCGAGGCGTTTTCATTGATCCGCCCGCGCTCGCTCAGGACGCTTAAGAGGATATGCTCGCTGCGCAAAAGCGATCTGAGCGCGCCAATCCGGTCCTTCAGATTAAGCCCGATTGCGAAGTCATCGAGAAACGGATTGGCTGTGCTCGGCTCCTGCAGCAGCAGAATCGTTTTTGCCTCATAGGTCTTCGGCGCCGAGCGCGCTGCCAGCAAGCCCAGCGGGATCATCAGCACGATCGGGATGCAAATGAGATAGCGCCGCCGCCAGCCGGCTTCCATGAAGCGTTTGATGATCTCGATCAGGTCGGGTCCGCCAGTCGCGCCGTTGGGGTCGCTCATTGTCTCGCGCTACCTCGTTGGAAGGTAGCCAGCGCGATGATCTCGTGCCGGATGGCGCTCATATCGGCCGCATCCAGCCGCGCCGCGTGCGCCCAGGTGTCCCCCAGGCGCTTGTTGATCCGGCGGCGCAGTGTCTCCGCAGCTGCGCCGGTCTGGAGGTCGAGCCAGGCCAGCCAGCGGCCGTCAACACTGCCCTCGGCCATCTGCAGCAGGCCGCGCGCGATATGCGGCTGTTCGGGGCACGGCGTCGCGCGTGGATAGATCATCTGCACGTCGCCCTCGCGCCCGTCGAGTGGGTCGAACGGGTCGGCGGTCGGCATCCGCGCGTGCCATTGCAAATAACGGCGCGCGCCGCTCCCCCAGAGCCACAGCCCCGCGCTCAGGCGTGGACGCCCGGTGTTGTAGAGCCAGACCTCTGGACCGGCTTTCTTCGCCGCCGTGATGTCGTCGCGGTCAATACCATAGCCCTGATTGATGAGGATGACTTCGAACAGCGGCGCGAGCGCGGCATCATGTGGTGCGTTGAGATGCCCGGCGAGACGGATGTCCGGGATGCTCGCACGCAAGGCGCGGGCCCGTTCCTGAAGGCCTCGCGCGGACTGATCCGCATTACCCGGCTCATCCGCCAGGCTCCAGACCGGGCGCGGCAGCCCGGCCTCATTCAGACGCCCGGCCACAGCCGCCAGAACCGACGGCGCGGCCTCGCCCTCGCGCGCCATGAGGCGCTTCAGCGGTGCATAGGCCAGCCACGGCGCAGCGGTCGCGGCCCGGCTCGTGGCGCGCATATCTCCAAGGAATTCCGCGAAATCGGGGGGCGCGGGCGTGGCCAGCGCAGGTGCGTTGCCGCGAATGCCGAAAGACGCTAGGAAATCGAGATCGCAGGCGATCTGCTTTGCGCGTTGTCCGGTATCGCCGAACCAGCGCCAGTGCGGCGCTTCATCCAGATAAAATCCGGCGCGGTCATTCTCGGGTAGTTGCAGGACCGCCACCTCGGCGATGATCGGCTGCCGGACAGCACCGCCACCGGCCCGGACTGTGAGCGCGCCGGTATAGACGCCGGGCGGCGCGTCGTGAGGCGCGCTGAGCCAAACCTCATAGGCGCGCGCGCGCTCCGGCCCGAGCGGCAGAGCCTCGACATCGGCACGCAGCAGGTTATCGGTGAGGCGCAAAACTGTATCGGCTGCCCCCTCGCGCGTCAGCCGCCACTGCCCCGCCCAGATGTTGGCGCTGAGCGCGGCCCCGTCTGTCTCCGGGGGGACCAGCGCGATCTCCGGGAGCGTGGTTTCTGGCGCGCGGAGCCTGAGGGTGATCCGCTCACCCGTACCCGGCGCCAGCGTGATGTGTTTTGGCGCGAGCTTGCGCATGTCACCAGTGCCCAAGTCGATGGCGGCGGCGGTTTCGCTCGATGCGACGACCGGCCAATGCGCGCGATACCATTCCGCGCGGGTGATACGCACTGCATCCTCGGCGGCCTGCTGGCCCGCTGGCTCGATCAGCACCGCGTTGATGAATTGCGCCGCCGTGCTGTCGCCCCCAAGCGCGATCTCGACGCCCTGCGCTCCCACCTCAACTTCTGTCGTAATGCGATTGCCGCGCAGCCGGCCGAACGCGCTCCAGGCGTCGTCCGCTGGCCGATGCTCGTGCGCCAGACCGCGCAAGTAGCGCTTGGCAATCCATTCCTCCGCCGTCCAGTCGCGCGCGCCAACGCTCTGGCCGTTCACGGTGATCCGGCGCTTGAGCGGATGCGCCAGCAACTCCCACTCACCGGGGTCCTCCGCCCAGATCGTCACCCGTGCGCGCCCTGCCGGCCACGGCAGGCTTAAGAGTGCCACGCCGCGCAAGCCGCCCGCGATCAACGGATCGGGCGCAGGCCGCGCTACCGCAACCGGCGTTCCCTCGACGATCAGCGGGCTATCAGGACCAACACGCTTAAAGCCCGCGTGCAACGCCGCGTTTTCCGGCCCGAACGCATAGCCCTTCGCGCTGCCGGGCAGTTTGCTTGCCTCAACCGCGGCCAGACGAGTGATGGTGACATTCGCGGCGGTGTTTGCTGCAAACACAATGAGCTGGCGGATGCCGGATGCTTCCATCGGCCGTCCATCCGAGGCGCGAAGCCCATGCAGGCTGATCCGCCACGAAAACGCGCCAGGCGGCAAGACCCGCTCAATATTAGCGCGGCTCGCGTAATCGTGCGACGCACCGTCGTCGATCCGCACCACGACCGTAACAGGATCCCCGCTCTCGACCCGCCCGCGCAGCAGCAATTCATCCGCGGCGCCCAAAGGTGCAACCTGTCCGCCGCCCAGATGGATTGGTAGCGATCCGCGCATCAGTTCAGCTGCTGTCACCGGCGCGCACAGGCATATCGCCAGAAGGAAGCTCGCCGCTCTCATATCGCCTCCAGAGCCTCGGCCACCTGACTGGCCCGCGCGGCCCAGCTTTCCGCTTCAACACGCGCGCGGCGGGTCTGCGCGCAAGGTTCCATGGTCAGGGCGGCTTGCAGTGTCTCGGCGAAACCGCGGTTCGGCGCATGGACGCTCACCAGATCGCGGTAGGGCGCGAGCGCGGGAAATTCGGTCGCGGCGATTGGCGTCCCGGCGGCAAAATATTCGCGCAGCTTGAGAGGGTTGCAGGCGCGGATTTGCGGGTTGTCGCGAAACGGGATCATCGAGACGTTCCAGTGCTGAACATAAGACGGAAGCGCCGCATGCGGGCGCGAGCCGAGCAGGTGGATGTTGTCACGGGCCTTCAGGGCGCTGAGGTCGGTGCGCTCCGGGCCTATGAGAACAAATTTCCAGTCCGGCAGCGCGTCGGCGGCGCGTGCGATCAGGTCGAGGTCGAGCCAGGCCGACAAGATGCCGTAAAAGCCAGCCACCGGTCCGCCCGTGGGCAAGTCCGCAGCGCGCGGGGCCGGGCGCGCGAACAGCCCGGTATCGACACCGTGCGGCAGGTAAATAGCCCGCTGATCCGCAAAGCGCCCGGCAAGCGCCTCGCTGGCCGCGAATACAATATCGGCGCGCGCCGCCAGCCGTTGCTCCAGATTGGCGACCGGCGCATGATCAACGCCATCCAGCGCCGCGAAGTCATCTCCGCAATAATAGACGACGCTTTCGGGCGCCAGCGCCTCCACCGCGGCCAGCGCGGCTGGCAGCGACGCCCACAAGATGGGCCGGGACAGCCCGGCGGCGCGCGGGGCGATCTGGCGGGCAAGTAGCGCGCGGTTCGCCCGGTGCGCC
>CAYFVF010000149.1:0-4897 GCA_964346335.1 uncultured Hyphomicrobiaceae bacterium | reverse complement strand
AATTCACTGTCGCGGTCGTCGCGATCCCGTGGTCCTCGTGCCAAAGATCAAACCCTTTCTTCTCTCGTCACGCGGGCGCGCGCCCACTTATCCCTAAAACTTCATCCCGCCTTCACGCGCGGCATCGGCCAGCGCCTTGACCCGGCCGTGGAACAGGTAACCGCCGCGATCGAAAAAGATATCCTCGACACCGGCCTTTTTCGCCCGTTCAGACAGCAGCTTGCCAACGGCGGCAGCCGCCTCGACCGTGCCGCCCTTTTCGTGCTCCGCGCGCAGCGATGGATCAAGGCTGGACGCAGCGACAAGCGTGTGGCCGCGCACATCGTCGATGACCTGCGCGTAGATATGCTTCGAGGAGCGAAACACCGACAGGCGCGGCCGCCCCGAGGCGCGCTTCCTGAGCGCGCGCCGGACCCGCATCTTCCGCCGGTTGAACCGTGACATCGGACCCGCCATGACCGCGACCCTTCCTTACTTCTTTTTGCCTTCTTTCATGATGATGCGCTCTTCCGCGTATTTCACGCCCTTGCCCTTGTAAGGCTCGGGCGGACGCAGACCGCGCAACTCCGCGGCGACCTGGCCGACGCGCTGCTTCTCGATGCCGGAAATCTCGATCTCGGTGGGCTTCGGGCATTTCACCTCGACCCCGTCGGGCACCTGATAAACGACATCGTGGCTCAGCCCCAGCTGAAGCTGAATGTTTTTGCCCTGCATCTGCGCGCGGTAGCCGACGCCGTTGATCTCCAGCTTGCGCGTGAAGCCATCGGTCACGCCCGTGACGAGGTTGTTCACGATCGTGCGCGACATCCCCCACATCGAGCGCGCGCGCTTGCTTTCGTCGCGCGGCTGCACCTCGATGGCGCCGTCCTCCAGCTTGACCAGCACATCATCCACCAGCGTCGCGGCCAACTCGCCCTTCGGCCCCTTGACCGAGACATGCTGGCCGTCAACTGTCGCCGTCACCTTGTCCGGCACCGATATTGGCCGTTTCCCAATGCGTGACATCGTCCCGCTCCCTTCGCTGCGCGCGCGTCAGCGCACACACTTTAGAAAATATTGCACAGCACTTCGCCGCCGACATTTTCGGTCCGCGCGCGGCTGTCGGACATCACCCCCTTGGGCGTCGACAGGATCGACACGCCAAGCCCGTTGCGCACCGTCGGAAGATCCTTCACCGAGGAGTACACGCGGCGCCCCGGCTTCGAGATCCGCTTGATTTCACGGATCACCGGCTGACCGTCGAAATATTTGAGTTCAATCTCGATCTCCGATTTGCCGCCGTCGAAATCCACGCGCGCGAATCCGCGGATGTAACCCTCCTCGGCCAGCACTTCCAGCACCCGCTCGCGCAGTTTGGATGCCGGGGTGGAGACCTTGGTGCGGTTGCGCATCTGCGCGTTGCGGATGCGGGTCAGCATGTCGCCAAGCGGGTCGTTCATCACCATCGCTGTCTTGTCCTTTACCAGCTTGACTTGGTCATGCCCGGGATCTGCCCCTGGGACGCGAGTTCGCGCAGCATCACGCGCGACAGCCGCAGCTTGCGATAGTACCCGCGAGGCCGGCCGGTCAGTTCGCAGCGGTTATGGATACGCACCTTCGCCGAGTTGCGCGGCAGCTTCGCCAGCTTCAGCCGCGCCTGGAAGCGCTCTTCGGGCGGGCGCGCCTGGTCCTCGGCAACGGCTTTCAGTTCCGCACGCTTGCCGGCATACTTCTCGGCCATTTGGCGGCGCTTGCGGTCGCGCTCGACCATCGATTTCTTGGCCATAGGCTCCTCCTCTTACCGGGCCGCGGTCGGTCCGCGCTCAGCCCCGAAACGGAAAGTTGAACTTTTTCAGCAGTGCGCGCGCTTCGTCATCGCTGCGCGCAGTTGTGCAAATGATGATATCCATCCCCAGGATCTGCTCAACCTTGTCGTAGTCGATCTCAGGGAACACGATATGCTCCTTCAGCCCCAGCGAATAGTTGCCACGCCCGTCGAAACTCTTCGGGTTCAGTCCGCGAAAGTCTTTCTGGCGCGGCAAGGCGATGGTGATGAGCCGATCCAGGAACTCGTACATGCGCTGACGTCGCAGCGTCACCTTCGCGCCGATCGGCATCCCCTCACGCAGCTTGAAGCCGGCGATGGACTTGCGCGCGCGGGTGTAAACCGGCTTCTGGCCCGCGATCAGCGCCAGGTCGCGCGCGGCCATCTCTACCTTCTTGCGGTCATTGACGGCATCGCCCACGCCCATGTTGATGACGATTTTCTCCAGCATCGGGATTTGCATCACGCTGGGATACTTGAAATCGTCGATCATGCCCTGGCGGATCGCGTCGTTATACTCGCGTTTGAGCCGCGGCACGTAACCGGCTTCGGCGGCCTCAGTCATCGATCACTTCTCCCGATCGTTTGGCAAAACGGACTTTGCGCCCGTCATCCAGAATGCGAAAGCCCACGCGCGTCGGGGACCCGTCCTTGGGATCCTCGAACGCCAGGTTCGACAGGTCGATGGGCGCGTCCTTCACGATGATCCCGCCCTCGCTCGATTGCGTCTGGCGCTGGTGGCGCTTCACCTGGTTGACCCCCTGGACGATCGCCTTGTCTTCCTTGGGCACCATCTTGAGAATTTCGCCGCGCTTGCCCTTGTCCCGCCCGGACAGGACAATCACGCGGTCGCCCTTTCGCAGTTTGCGCATCACAACACCTCCGGCGCGAGCGAAATGATCTTCATGTGCCTGCGCGCGCGCAACTCGCGCGGCACGGGTCCGAAAATGCGTGTCCCGATCGGCTCACGGTTGTTGTTAACCAGCACCGCCGCGTTGCGATCGAAACGAATGATGCTGCCATCCGGACGCTTCACCGGGAACGACGTGCGCACGATCACGGCCTTGGCCACCTGGCCCTTTTTCACGCGCCCGCGCGGCAGCGCTTCCTTCACGCTCACGGCGATGACGTCGCCCAATCTGGCATACTTGCGCTTCGACCCGCCGAGCACCTTGATGCACTGGACCTGCCGTGCGCCGGAGTTGTCAGCCACATCGAGATTTGTCTGCATTTGTATCATTGTCGAACTCCTTCATCTCGGTGGCGATCCGCGCGGCGCCGTGCCAGTCGCTAGAGCGATTTTCGTTCTGACTGAACCGAGAAGTCGCTCTAATTATCTGATTTGACGCGCATTTTTCTCCGAAAACCGGCTCCCACTTTTCGGAATGCGCTCTAGGACGCGGCCTGTTCCTCGCTCAACACCGTCCACTTCTTCTGCTTGGATACCGGCGCGCATTCCTGGATGCGCACACGGTCGCCCTCGCGGCAGGCGTTTCCCTCGTCATGGGCGTGAAACTTTTTCGTGCGCCGCACCACTTTCTTCAAAAGCGGATGTGTGAACCGGCGCTCGACGCGCACGACCACCGTCTTGTCGTTCTTGGCGGAGACCACCACGCCTTGCATAATTCGTTTGGGCATGTGCCGTTACATCCTCACTCAGCTTGCCTGCGCCAGTTCCGCGGCGCGCTTTTCGCGCTCGATCGTCTTGATGCGCGCGATGTCCCGGCGGATCTGGCGCACGCGCGCGGTGTTCTCAAGCTGACCCGTGGCCGCCTGAAACCGCAGATTGAACTGCTCTTTCTTCAGCTTGATCAACTCGTCCTGGAGCTGGTCCAGCGACAGGTCGCGCACTTCCTCGGCCTTCATCGTCTCACCCTTTCGCCCTTGCGCGCAGTGCCCATCAGTTTTCGCTGCCCAGCCGCGCCACGATGCGTGTCTTGATCGGCAGCTTGGCGGCGGCGAGCTTCAGGGATTCGCGCGCCAGCTCATCCGACACGCCGTCGATCTCGAACATGATCCGCCCCGGCAGAACCCGCGCCGCCCAGTACTCCGGCGCGCCCTTGCCCTTGCCCATGCGCACTTCCGTCGGCTTCTGCGATACCGGCAAGTCCGGGAAAATCCGGATCCAGACACGACCGACACGCTTCATATTGCGCGTCATCGCGCGGCGCGCCGCCTCGATCTGGCGCGCGGTCACGCGCTCCGGCTCCATCGCCTTGAGCCCGTGAGAGCCGAATGTCAGCGCATAGCCGCCCTTGGCGTTGCCCTTTAACCGGCCTTTATGCGCCTTGCGGAATTTTGTGCGTTTTGGTTGTAACATCTCACTGCCTCAATTCTGCGAAAACACCCGCGCCGGGCACGTGGCCTAGCGCCGGCGATCGCGGCCACCGCCGCCGCTCTCTTGCGCCGCGTTCGCCAGGCGCTCCTGCGCCATCGGGTCGTGCTCCATGATCTCGCCTTTGAAGATCCACACCTTGACGCCGATGATGCCGTAAGCGGTCCGCGCGTTGGCCTGGCCGTAGTCGATGTTCGCGCGCAGGGTATGCAGCGGCACCCGCCCCTCGCGGTACCACTCCGTGCGCGCGATCTCCGCGCCGCCCAGCCGGCCGGCGCAGTTGATCCGGATCCCTTCCGCGCCGAGACGCATCGCCGACTGCACCGCGCGCTTCATGGCGCGGCGGAACGCGACGCGGCGCTCAAGCTGCTGCGCGATCCCTTCGGCCACCAACGTGGCGTCAATCTCCGGCTTGCGGATTTCGACGATATTCAAAAAGACCTCGGAGGCCGTGCGCTGCGCCAGCTGCTTGCGCAGCTTCTCGATGTCCGCGCCCTTCTTGCCGATCAGGATGCCCGGGCGCGCAGCATGCACCGTGACACGGCACTTCTTGTGCGGGCGCTCGATGACGACCTTCGAAATCCCGGCCTGGCGCTGGTTTTTCAGGATATGCTTGCGCAGATCCATGTCTTCCAGCAGGAGGTTGCCGTACTCCGCATCATCCGCGAACCAGCGCGAATCCCATGTGCGGTTGATCCCGACACGGAAGCCGATCGGATTGATCTTCTGTCCCATTACGCTTGCTCCTCGGCTTCTCT
>CAYFVF010000148.1:0-4913 GCA_964346335.1 uncultured Hyphomicrobiaceae bacterium | reverse complement strand
ACCGCTCCCGACACTAAAGGCCGAGGAACTCGTGAAAGCTGCCATCGAAAAACATCCGGACCTGGCCACTTTCCAGGCCCGTCTCGAAGCCGCAGGTGCACAGGCCCGTGAGAGCACTTCCGAGCGCATGCCCCGACTCGCCGTCGAGGCCGGCACGCAACATTTCAACGACCCCGCCCGCATCCGCCCGGCGACCGCAAACAATCAGCAATCCGAATTCTCCCGCAACCTCTGGGCTGGCGATCTCGTTTTGCGCTGGACAGCCTACTCCGGCGGTCGGCTCAGCGCGGCAGAGGAAGCGGCCCGTCTGCTGGAGGAGGCCTCGGGGGCCGACCTGCGTTTCTTTCAGGAGCGCATCGCCACCCGAGTAGCGCAGCTTTACTTCGAGTTCAGCGCCCGCAGGTCCATCATCCGCGCTTCCGAAAAGTCCCTCCAATCCCTGCGTGAGCAGGCCAGACAGGTCGGTCAACTGCTGGAACAGGGCAAAGCCGCCGAGGTCGACCGGATGCGACTCGATGTGCGGGCCGCCACTGTCGAACAAAGCGTCATCCAGCAGCGTAACGACCGCGAAAGTCTGCGCGCCTCCATCAACTTCATGGTCGGCCGGTCGCTGGATGATCGCTGGGAAAGCGTCGAGCTGGTCAAAGAGCCCATTGACCGCGCGCCGGGAATCGGTCCGCCGATCAACGACACCTTGACTCCCCGTTCCGACTTGGAGGCGGCCCGCCTGCGCGTGGAATCGACGGCCGCAACCATCGAGCAGGCGGAAGCCGCCTGGCAGCCGCAGGTCCAGTTCTTCACCAGCTATGGACATCGCGGCGATTGGTCCGGCCGCGAGGACTACGACCGGGGTCAGATCGGCCTGCAATTGACCTGGGACATCTGGGATGCCGGACGCCGCCGGGCACAACTGGCGGCCGCACAAGCGAACACCGAGGCCCGCGCTGCTGAACTGGCCAGCCTGAGCGAAAGCCGCCGACTCGATCTCAAAATTGCGCAGGACAACCTTCGCTCAGCCCTTGAACGCCTCGATGTTGCGGTCCTCGCCGCCGAGACGGCGGCGGAATCACTGCGCATCGAACAGAGCAAATACACTCAGGGCAAAGGCACCATCATCGACGTGCTTGATGCCGAAACCGCCGCCCTTGAAGCCGAGTCCCTCTTCATCCGGGCCGAAGCCGATGTCAAAATCAGCCGCGCTGAGGTCGATTTCGCACGCGGGGCAGCTCTGAGTCCACGAGCCGCCAGCGCCAGCCTGCGCCCTTGATCCTGATTTCCCAACAACCTGATTCCCCAACAACATGATTTCCCAAAAACAATCATGAAACTCATGCACTGGAAAACCATAGCGCTGGCCCTGGCCTTCAGCCTCGTCCTGGTCGCCTGCGAACAATCTGCGGCCCCGAAAAAGCAGTCGCCCCCGCCCGCCGTATCGGTCGATCGGATCCAGCCGGGGCCCTTCACCCGCAGCATCGAGCTCACCGGCTCGGTCGAGCCGACCCGCGTGGCTACCCTCTCCTCACCCGCCGAAGGGCCGGTCATGGAATGCGCCATTCGCGAAGGCGATCGCGTGGCCGCAGACCAGGTCCTGCTTCGCATCGGGCGGGACACCTCCGCCGCGGCCTCGCTGGCAGCGGCTCGCGAAGAATTGGAGCGGCAAAAACGCGAATTCGAGCGTATAAAAGCACTGGTCGAGGAAAAAGCACTAGCCGCCGAACAGCTCGACATGGCCCGCAGCAGCCTGGAAAACGCTCGAGCCGCTCTGGCCCGCGCCCAGCAAGTCAGTTCGGACTACGACGTGCGCGCCCCCTGGCCGGGGCTCGTCTCGCGGGTTCACGTAGCCGACGGCAAATACATCGCCCCGCGGGCGCCACTGATTGATCTTTTTGATCCATCGAGTCTGGTGTTGCGTTTCCAGGTGCCCGAGCGTTACGCCCTCGCAGTCAAGGAGGGCGACGAATTGCAAGCGCGCTTCGATGCCTTGCCCTATCAAAGCCCCGATCAAAGCCACCATCTGAACATCGTGCGCGCCTATCCCGAGCTGGACCGCCGTCTGCGCCAACGCACTTTCGAAGCTTCCCTACCGCTGGATACCGAGGAATTTCGCCCCGGATTTTTCGCACGTATCCACGTCGATCTGGAGCGTATCGAAAACGCCCTCAGCGTGCCGGTCGAAGCCGTCGCCCAGAACGCAGACGGCCGGCCTGTGGTCTATACCGTTGTCGACGGTGCAGCCGTCGCCAAGGTGATCGAGACCGGCTTCGATCAGGGCGGCCGTGTGCTTGTCTCCCAAGGCCTGGCCCCGGGCGATGCCGTCATCGTGCGCGGCATCGAGCGTATCCGCAGCGGCACCAAGGTTCAGGTCGCCGGCGCCGAGACCTCAACCGGAAAGAACCAATAATCGATGCTCTTGCGCGCTGCCATCACCAATCGGGTCTCGACCGCCATCATTGCGCTGGGCCTCACCGTGATCGGTGTGCTCAACCTGGGTCGCATCCCCGTCGACTTCCTGCCCGACATCAACTACCCGCTGATCAAGCTCAGCATCACCTGGCCGGGCGCGACACCGGAGGATATCGACCGCAACCTGGCCGACCCGATTGAGCGCCAGCTCGCCTCGGTGGACGGGCTCGACTATCTGACCTCCAGCAGTCTGGAAGGGCTCTACCAGCTCGACGTCAATTTCCAATACGGTGTCGATGTGGATGTCGCTTACCAGGACAGCCTGGCCGCCTACCAGCGTGCGCTGCGGGAACTGCCGGACGACATGGATCCAGCGGTCATCATCAAGGCCGACCCCTCGCAGCTCCCAGTCGTGCAAGCCGTTTTCGAGTCCGACCGCATGGATCTGACGGAGCTGCGCACCTGGATCGACACCTGGCTGGCCGACCGGCTGCTCGCCGCCCAGGGGGTCGCGGCCGTCGACATCGCAGGAGGTCTGGAGCGCGAGATCCGCATCTTCATCGACCCCGTCGCCCTCGAAAAACACGAGCTCAGCCTCGCCCACATCGAACGCCGTCTGCAGGAAGAAAACATCGAAATGCTCGGCGGCCGCGTGACCGGCGCCAATGAAGAAACCATCGTCCGCACCCTCGGTGAATTCACCAACCTGGAGAGCATCCGCGACATCGTGGTGGCCGAGAGCGAGGCCGGACGCCTGCGTCTGCGCGACATCGCCCGTGTCGAGGACAGCCACGAGGAGGTCCGCACGATCACACGCCTCGACGGCAACCCCGCCGTCAAGGTCAACATCATCAAACAAGCCGACGCCAACACCGTGGCCACGGTAACCGCGGTCAACCAGCGGCTGGCCGCCCTCGTAGATATTTTCCCCGAGGGCCTCGGCTATGAACTCGTGCAGGATCAGGCCAAATACATCAACAACTCCATCGAGGGCGTGCGCAACACCGCCCTCGAAGCGGCTGTCCTGGTCGTGCTCGTTTTCTTCATTTTTCTCGGGAGTCCGCGCCAGGTCTTCATCATCGCGGTGGTGCTGCCCGTCACCGTAGGCGCCAATTTCTTCATCATGAAGCTGGCCGGCTTCTCGCTCAATATCTTCTCCCTCGGCGGCCTCGTCGTAGCCATCGGCGTGATGCTCGACGCCTCCACCGTGGTGCTGGAAAACATTACCCGCCTCCGGACCGAGCGCCCCAACGACAGCCTGCCTTCCGTGGCACAAGCCGCCACCCGCGAGGTCGGCCCGGCGCTGGTCGCGGCGACCTTCGCCTTTTTCGCGCTCTTTGTTCCCTTTCTTCTTGTACCTGGCATGATCACGCTGCTCTTTCGCGAGCTGGTGCTGATCGTCTTGAGCATCGTGCTGATCAGCCGCCTCTGCGCCGTCTTCCTCGTGCCCATGCTGGGGGCATGGTTTCTCAAACCCGCCGGACAGGCCACTCACGGCTGGAACGAACGCTTCAACGAATGGCTGCAACGCCGCTACGCCAGCAGCATCGACTTCGCCCTCCGCCAGCGCGTGCTCGTTATCGGCTGCTTCCTCCTGCTTGCCACAGGCGGTGGAATCGCCTTTACGCAAAGCGGCTCGGAATTCCTTCCCTCCGTCGATGACGGCCGGATCATGGTCAAAATCCGCATGCCCGCCGGAGCCGCACTGGAGCGCATGGACACCGTAGCCGGACAGATCGAAGCACTCGTGGAAGACGATCCCGCCGTTAGCTCCTATTTCAGCCTCATCGGCGGCGCGGTGCGCGGCCTCTACACCAACAAGATCGGCAACGAGGGCCAGGTCGACATCGAGTTGATCCCCGCCGATCAACGCAATATCACCACCACCGAATATATCGAACAACTCCGCCCAAAAGTCGCCAGGCTGGCCGCGCCCGGTGCCCGGCTGACGGTCATGCAGAGCAAAATGCGGGGCATTCGCAAGGTCGGTGAGTCCGAAATCGAAGTCGAGATCAGCGGCAGCGAGATGGATCAACTGTTCCAAACGGCGAACCAGGTCGCAGATCAGCTCACCGGGTCACCGGCATTGACCAACGTCTACGTCTCCCTCGACTACAGCAAGCCGGAATGGCAGGTCGAGATCGACCGCATGCGCACCGGTGAACTGGGCCTGAGCGTGAGCGATGTTGCCGCCACCCTGCGCGGCTATATCGGCGGGCGCGTGGTCAGCGAATACCGGGAAAACAACGAGCTATTCGACCTGCGCGTCATCGTGCCGGAACGTGAGCTGCGCACGCGCGACGATGTGGAAAACCTCGTCATTGCCGTGCCCGACGGCGGCTACGTGCGGCTGGGCGAAGTCGCCGAAGTGCGCCGCGCCACCGGCCCGGTCGAAATCACCCGCCGCAATCAGATCAAGCAAGTCATTGTCCGCAGCGATACCGCCGAAACCGACCTCGCCACCGGCCAGGCGGCCGTCCAGGCGGCGCTCGACGGCATCGACTGGCCGG
>CAYFVF010000147.1:2982-4918 GCA_964346335.1 uncultured Hyphomicrobiaceae bacterium | reverse complement strand
GAGAACCCGAGCGTTTGCATCAGCTTCGTTGATATCTTTCGCTAGCGCGGCTTCAAGGTGATCGGTCTCGCAAGGCTCCTAGCGCCCGATGATGACGGCTTTCACCAGTTGGGCGCGGGTCGGCGATCGTTTCCGGGTCAACCATATCATCTGTTTGCATGTCTCACGTATCGAATGCATCTGGGCGCCCAGCTAAAGGTTTTATCCCGGGACGACCGAGCGGGAGATGATGGAAGACTCGTACAAGCTTTACCGTGTGCGCCCCGCCCACGAGGCCGGCAAAATCACCTGACCGCCCCTTCAACCTCCAGTGCGGGCCGGATTGACCCGCACGCCCGGCGCGGGCCGCTCCAGCAAAACCTCCCGGCGGAAGCGGTAAAGCTGCGCGGGCCGCCCGCCGGTTGCCGGTTCAACCCCGCCCGCCGGCTCGACCAGCCCGGCATTGGCGACCAGACGCCTGAAATTCTGCTTGTGCAGCCGGCTACCAAGGATCGCCTCGACGGTCGACTGGAAGGTCGATAGCGTGAAGCGCTCGGGCATCAACTCGAAGATCACCGGGCGATATTTGATCTTCCCGCGCAGCCGGCTCATGGCCGTGGCGAGGATGCGGCGATGGTCATAGCGCATCGTGCAGCCGGGGCGCACCGGGTTGTCCCAGGTGGTCGCAGCCTCGCGCCCATCGCGCAGCGCCTCGGCGGCAAGCCCGGCCTCGTAGAGGAGTTCGTAACGCTCCAGCGCCTTTTCCTCGTCCCATCCGCCATCGCCCAGCCCGAAGCAGATACGCAGCCGGTCCTTGCGCCTGAGCGGACGGGCCGGCTCGCCGGGCGCCGGGGCGCGTCCCGCCCAGCCCCGAAGCTGCGGCGCGATCCGGTCGGACAGAATGCGCGGCGTCTCTCCGCGCCGGTCCTCCCACGGAAAATAGGCATACCACGGACGCCAGAGCGCGCCGCTGTTGCCGGTCAAGGTCTGCGGTTGCGTGAGCGCGAGGTAGCCAATCGACATCATATGCGGGCCGGCATCGCCGTAGCGCGCGTGACGGCCGCGATCGCCGAAGGTGTAGAGCTGTTCGACGTAGCCGAGCTGAAGTCCGGTCTGCTCCGCAACCCAGGAGCGCAGGCCGATTTCGAGGGTCCGGTGGTCCAGCGGATTGAACGGGCCAGAAGGAAGCGCATCACGCGCGGCGTCTTCCGCCTCGCCGCGGACAACCAGGATTTGGGGCTCGCCTCCATCGACGCAGATGATGGCCGCGCTCAGCCCGATTTCCACAGAGGGCGGCGCGCCGCGCTCAGACGATGCCGCAGCGGGCTTGTTAACCGTGGGAGCCCTGACCAATCTCGGAACCTTGCACCGCCGCTTCACCCGGCCCGGCCGATGCGCTGCGCGTGTTGCTCACCCCGGTCGCGGTGCTCCGACCGATGAGCCTGCGCGGCGCCCGCAGTGCGATGAAGAAGCCGGAGATCACGTCGATCAGCGCGGCGACCGTGATCATGAGGAAAACGGACGTCGCCGCCTTTTCCACCATCAGGAACTGGATCACGCAAATGATCAGGATGATCGTGGACAACGCCTGGTCGGCGATTGAGCTGCCGCGCCGCCGGGCAGCCTTCATCAACTCGACGAACAGGAACACCAGCGCCAGAAGGATAATCGCGTCGCCCAAGCTCAGCGACCACCGCGCGCCCGACATCAGAGGCACAGTAAAAAGCTCGGTCTGCATAAGCGCCTGAGCGCCTGCCAAGCCGGGACCGCCAAAGCCGAATACGGCAATGTCATACACGATCAGAGCGACCGCGATCCACGGTACCGCCGCGAGCATGGCGTTCTCCGTTGGTGAGCGCCGGCAAACTGGCCGGGATTAATACTCTTCCTTGACGTCGATCACCTGGCGGCCGCGATACATCCCTGTTTTCAGGTCGATGTGATGCGGGCGGCGCAA
>CAYFVF010000147.1:0-2882 GCA_964346335.1 uncultured Hyphomicrobiaceae bacterium | reverse complement strand
TCCTTGTCCTCGATGTAGCTCGGCTTCTCCAGCGCATCAGCGGATCGGCGGTTGCCGCGCTTCATGCGCGAGACTTTACGTTTGGGGACTGCCATTGTCGTTCTCCTGAAATTCCTGGCGCGCAGCACGAATGCCGCGCGCGTGTTTGAACGGCGTTATAACGGCATTGCGCCGGGTTGGCCAGAGCTAGCGCCCGTCGCGAGCCGACAAAATACACGCCGCCGGCGCAGGGGTGGCGCGCACGCGCTCGGCGATGCGTCTGGCAAGCGCCCTGGTACGCGGACCGGGCCGCCCGGCATTACGGACATGGGGATTCGGCAGCGCCGCCGCCATCAAGGCCGCGTCCCGCGCTGTGAGTTCGCCAGCATCTTTCCCGAAATGATGCTTCGCCGCCGCGCCGATACCAAACGTGCCGCCGCCCCACTCCGCGATGTTGAGATAGATTTCCACGATCCGCGCGCGCGGCAGCACCAGCGTCATCGCATACGCAAGCGGGATTTCCAGCGCCTTGCGCAGATAGCTGCGCTCCGGCCACAACACGAGGTTCTTGGCGGTCTGCATGGCGATCGTGCTGGTGCCCTCCGGCGCGCCGTCCTCTGCCGAATTGACAGCAGACCGGATGCGCGGCCAGTTAACGCCCCAGTGCGCGCAGATACCCGGGTCTTCATGAACGATAACCGCCTCGATCACGCGCGGCGACATGTCGGACAACGGCACCCAAGCGTGCTGTATATTGACGCCATCGGCTTCACGCAGCGCCATGAGCCGCGAACCGGGCGGATCAAAAAAGCGCAGCGCCGCGACTGCGGCAACAACCGCCAGCAGCACGAAAGCGACGGCAATCAGCATGGCCTTCATCACGCGCCTCACCGCGCCGTCTCCCCCTGAAGTGCTTGTCGCGCCCGGCGAAATTTGCAACACACAGGCGTTAAGGCGTGTCGTCCGCGCCCGCATGCGTCCCAACCGAGAGCGGCCCATGTTTAGAGAGCGCCTGGAGGCGAATGCAAGTCTTGTCGAAGCGCATCTGCAGGCCGTGCTCAGCGGTGGGAGCGCCGATCTACAGGCACCGCCAGCGCGCCTGGCCGAAGCGATGCGCCATGGCGCACTCGGCGGAGGTAAGCGGCTTCGCCCGCATCTGATGATCGAGAGCGCGGGCATCTTCGGCGCGCCTGCCGAGGCAGCGCTGGATGCCGCGGCGGCGCTGGAATGCGTGCACTGCTATTCGCTGATCCATGACGACCTGCCGGCAATGGATGACGACGACCTGCGGCGGGGGCGGCCGACCGTCCACCGTGCCTTTGACGACGCCACCGCGATCCTGGCGGGGGACGCGCTCTTGACGCTCGCCTTCGAGATCATGGCGCGCGAGACCACGCACCCCGACCCGGCGGCGCGGGCGCAACTGATAGCCGGGCTGGCGCGGGCTTCGGGCTGGCGCGGCATGGCGGGCGGGCAGATGCTCGACCTGATGGCGCCGGGCCAGAACCTCGATGCCGACGCGATCGCCCGGCTTCAGGCGATGAAAACCGGCGCCCTGCTGAAATTCGCCTGCGAGGCGGGCGGGATCATCGGTTGCGCGGACGCGGACGGGATGGCCGCCGTTGCGCGCTATGGCGAGATGATCGGGCAGGCGTTTCAGCTTGCCGACGATCTGCTCGACGCCGAGGGCGACGCCGCGACGCTCGGCAAGGCGGCGGGCAAGGACGAAGCGGCCGGCAAGGCGACGCTGGTGACGCTGCTCGGGCCGGAGGCAGCGCGGGCGCGGCTGCGCGAGCTTGAGCGCGAGGCGGTCGCAGCGCTGGAGCCGTTCGGGTCGCGCGCCGAGGTGCTGGCCGCGACGGCGGCGTTCATCATCGCCCGCACGCACTGAAAGCGGAGCGTCAGGTGACACGCGACACTTGACGCGTCGCCTGCAACGTGACACGTTGCATCATGCTGACAGGGAGCGGCATCAAGCACAGGGGCCTGAAACGGCTTGCCACGCGCGGCGATGCCAGCAAGATCGACCCGCGATGGCTGCCCCGCGTGAGGCGCATTCTCTATGCGCTGCACGCCGCCGCGCATCCGAGCGAGCTTGATGTGCCGGGCAATGACTTTCACGAACTCAAAGGGGATCGCGCGGGAACCTATGAGGTGAAAGTCTCGGCAAACTATCGCATAACGTTCCGGTGGAATGACGACGGCCCGTTTGATGTTGATCTGGAGGACTATCATGGCTGAAAAGATGGAGACGCTTGCGTTCCGCCCGCCGCATCCGGGCGAGTATCTGCGCGAGGACATCCTTCCCGCGCTCGGCATGAACGTGTCGGAACTCGCCGCGCATCTCGGCGTGAAGCGGCAGACGCTGTCCCGGCTCATCAACGAGAAGAGCGATGTGTCCGTGGAGATGGCGCAGCGGCTCGGGCAGGCGTTCGGGAATGGCGCGCGTTATTGGCTGGCGTTGCAGATGCAGCGTGACCTCTGGCAAGCACGGCACGCCAGCGCGATCAAGGTGCGGCGGCTGAACTGGAAGGCGGACGCCGCGCTTGAGGCTTGAGGCAGTGCTCGCCGCCACGGCGGCGTTCATCATCAACCGCACGCACTGAAAGCGCGATCCGAAAAAGCCTGTCCCGGACCTGATCCGGGATGAGCGCCGGTTTTCGGGTCAATCGAGCGCCGGGTAGAGGCCGCCGCCCCGCCTCAGAAGCCGCAGGACGCCACGCTTCGCCCGATCGTGCGATTGGACTGGCCGCGTTTGCCTCGGGAGCAGCCGTTGCGCCAGCGGCGCTGCTCGCGCTTGCCGCTTGCGGTGATGTAAAGCCCCCAGCCATGGGGCTTGCCGTTTCTGTACGCACCCTGATATCGGTTGCCACTGGCCCAGGTGTAGACCCCCTGCCCGTGCC
>CAYFVF010000146.1:0-4924 GCA_964346335.1 uncultured Hyphomicrobiaceae bacterium | reverse complement strand
TTTCGCCGAGGGCGAGCGGCTGCTCCCGGCCGGCAAGCGGCTTACCGCGCGCGACGTGTTGCTCGCCGCCTCCGCCAACCACGCCACGGTGCCCGTCCGGCGCAAGCCGCGCGTGGCAATTCTCGCAACCGGCGATGAACTCGTCCCGCCCGGCGAAACACCACGCCCGGACCAGATCATTTCGTCGATCCCCGCCGGCCTCAGCGCCATGATCGAGGCAGTTGGCGGCGCGCCTGAGCCCCTTGGCATCGCGCGCGACACGCGCGAAAACCTGGATGCGCATATCGCCCGCGCGGCTGACGCCGACCTGCTACTCACCATCGGCGGCGCGTCGGTCGGCGAGCACGATCTCGTCCGCCCCGCGCTGATGAACGCCGGCTACGAAATCGACTTCTGGCGCATCGCCATGCGACCAGGCAAACCGCTCATGTTTGGCCGGCGCGGACATGCGCGCGTTATCGGCCTGCCCGGCAACCCGGTCTCGGCCATGATCTGCACGCGGGTCTTCGCCGTGCCGCTCATCGACGCTCTTCTCGGCGCGGAGACCGGACCGGATCGCGTCATGCGCGCAACCCTCGACACCGCGCTGCCGGAAAACGGGCCTCGCGCACACTTCATGCGCGCGGATCGCCACGCCGATCCGGCCACCGGCGCGCTCGTGGTCGGCCCCCACGCCTCGCAGGACAGCGCCCTGATCGCCGCGCTGGCGCGTGCGGACTGTTTGATCGTGCGCGCGCCGCACGCACCGGCGGCCCAGCCCGGCGAAGAGGTCGAAATCCTCCCGCTAGACTTTTAAACAGCGCTCAGCACAACCCAAGCCCGCCCTTGCGGAACACAACAGGAACAGTTATAACTGTTCGTGGTTTGTACATCCGCTCGCGGGGAAAGCGCGCCATGCTGACGCAAAAACAAAAACAACTTTTGTACTTCATTCACGAGCGCGTGCAGGAAACGGGCGTCCCGCCCTCCTTCGACGAAATGAAAGAAGCGCTGGAGCTGCGCTCGAAGTCGGGCATACACCGGCTCATCTCAGCGCTGGAGGAGCGCGGCTTCATCCGCCGGCTTCCACACCGCGCGCGGGCGCTGGAGATCCTGCGGCTGCCCAATGAAACGGGGATCGAAGAAGCCGCCGCCGAGGGACAGGCGGTGCGCAAGGCGCGTTCCCGGGGCCTCGGCGTCATTGATGGCGGGCGCGGCGCAAGGCGCGCCAGCGCGCCGGAGGGCGACACCGATATGGCGCTGAATGTTCCGGTCATGGGGCGGATCGCCGCTGGCGTGCCGGTGTCAGCGATCCAGAACGAAAGCCACAGCATTCAGGTTGCTCCGGAGATGCTGGCGGCCGGGCCGCACTTCGCGCTGGAGGTGCGCGGCGATTCCATGATCGACGCAGGCATTCTCGACGGCGATGTCGTACTGATCCAGCAGACGCAGAACGCGGAGAACGGCGACATCGTGGTGGCGCTCATCGACCGCGAGGAAGCCACGCTGAAGCGGCTGCGCAAGAAAGGGAAATCTGTGGCGCTGGAAGCTGCCAACCCGGCTTACGAAACGCGCATCTTCGGCCCGGACCGGGTCGAGATCCAGGGCAAGCTGGTCGCGCTCATTCGACAGTATTGAGCCCCTTTAAGGCCATATCCTTTCTGGTTGAACCAGAATACGGCTATAGAGCCTGTTCAACGAAACCAAAATCGCCGGACAGGCTCTAACTTATTGTTTGGTCACACTCTGGTCGCTTTCGCGCCCGCCTTTAGCTCGGAACGCAAGACCGGTCTCCACTTTTGTTGAAAGTGCTCTCGCTTTCTGATCTCACGCGCGATTTATCCGAAAACCGGTGCCCATCCCGGATCAGGTCCGGGACAGGCTTTTTCGGATCGCGCTTTAGCGCGCGCCTGTCCAGGGCCGTGCCCCGCGCGCTGCCGCAGCAGTCTCAACGCGAAGGCGCATATTTGCTCCATCATCCGCGATGTAGAGCGCGTGTGCGCCATCTGCGTCGAGGTCGGCCCGCGTTATCACGACCTGCGGACGCGGACACGGCGCGTTTAACGTGAGGCGCGTGATCACGATGTCGGCCAGCTTGCAATCCTGCGCAAGCGCGGCCCCATGCTCCGGCACAGACAGCCGCAGCCCGCGCAGTTCCGCCACACAGCCGCGGTCGTCGCAATAAAATACCCGCGGGTCGCGCGCCTCTTTCGGGGCGCGCCGGTCGCCATCCGCCGCCAGCCACTTCTCGAGGCTATAGTTGCCTGCCCGCCCCGGGATCGCCGCCAGCGCGCCTTCGCCCGTGCGCACCGCGACCACCTTGCCATCCCGATCAACGAGAATGTCGGGCTTGCTGCCAACAGCGGTCAGCGCCAACCCGGCAGCCAATGCGGCGAGCCCGGCATACCGCCATCGCCCGCGCCAGATCGTCAACCACAGCGCGCCGAGCGTGATCAGCACCAGCGCCACCAGCGGAAACGCCTCGATCGGGCGGACCGCGCCGGGCAGCGCCGAGACCCATTCCGCGGTTCTGACAAGCCCATCAATCCCCGCGCCCATCACCATGAGCGGGGTGGTTTCCAGACCGAAAGGCATCGCCAGCAGGGTGATCAGCGCCGCCGGCATGATGCACAGGCCGACCAGCGGCATGGCCAGCACATTGCCGAGCAAGCTGTAGCTCGTCGCCGTGTGGAAATGAAACGCGCCGATCGGCGCGACCGCCACGCCGGCGATCATGGTCGTCAACCCGATCCCCCCGGCATAGCGCATGAGCGCCCGGCCCGCGCGCAATCCCGCGCCTGCCACGCCCGCCATCTCGCCAGGAATCTCTGGCAGGAAACGAACCCCGCGCAGCCGCTCATAAACCGCGATCAGCGCCGTCGCCGCGGCGAACGACATCTGAAAGCTCACATGCATCAGGCTTTCCGGGGTCAGCGCTAGGATCAACAGCGCGGCGACCAGCACGTTGCGCAGCGTCAGTGCGGGGCGGTCGAGCATCACCGCGATGAGGAAAACCGCCGTCATGATGAAAGCGCGCTGGGTGGCAACCGAGCCACCGGAGATCAACAGATAGGCCAGCGCCCCGGCCAGCGCGGCGAACGCGGCCCACTTCTTCACCGGCACGCGCAGCGCCAGCCCCGGCACCGCCACCAGCATCAGCCGCAGCGCGTAGTAGATCGCACCGGCCATGATCGCCATGTGCATGCCCGAAATCGCGAGCACATGCGCCAGCCCCGCGCCGCGCATCGCCTCTTTCTGCGCTTCCGGGATGCCGCCGCGATCGCCGCTGATGAGCGCCGTGGCGATGCCCGCCGATGGCCCGGATAACACCTCTGCCACACGCGCACCGATCGCCGCGCGTACATCATCCACCTTCGCGCGCAAACGGATCATCAGCGGCGGCGCCGGCCCGTCGATCATGGTGATATCGGACTTCGCATAACCCACCGCGCCCAGGCCCATGAAATAGGCCATTTGCGCGAAATCGAAGCCACCGGGATGGGTTGGCGCGGGCGGGGGGAGCAGACCGGCGTTCACGCGCACCATCGCGCCCAGCACCGGCGGCTCATCGGCATGGGTGGTGATGCGCACCGTGCGCGGCGTGGCTTCCTGCGGGAGACCTTCGATTTCGCGCACGCGTATTGCCATGCGGTTTTTCTGCCCGGCCCGGTCTTCCCACGCGGCCGCCCACCCGGAAATGACGGCATAGTCCAGTCGCTCGGCAAGCACGGGCGCACGGACCATTTCCGTGCGCAGCTTCGCCGCGGAAAAACCCAGCGCCATGCACAGCAGCGCCCCGGTCACAAGCAAACCAAGCGCGCGCACCCGGACCATGAGACGCGCCGCAAGCGCTAATATCACCAGCGCGAAAGCCACCACTTGGGGCGGCTCGACCGGCAGCGCGAAATATGCACCTATCCCTGCGGCGAACAGAACCGGCGTCCACAGCGCGATGCGGCCGCGCTCGATCTCGATCAGGCGATCCACGATCCCCGGGCGCGGCGCGGCTTCCCGCGGCCACGCGCCAGCCCCGAAGCTGACCCCGTCTGCCCCATGAAGCGCCATAGCTCCTCCGAAAGCCGCCGTCCGGCCCACCAGCCAGCTTAACCTCCGCGCGGGGACGTGTTAGAGCCTCGTGCGAAGGCTTCGCCCGAAAGGCAGGCCCACCCGCTGCAGGTGAAGATGACAGGCCACCATTGGCACCCGCGTTATGACCACCCTTCACACTTTTGGGAAAAATTGACCGGAAAAGTCAACGCTAACGTGATTAGAGCAAGGTAGACACGCATGAGCAACCCCGTCGTAACGCGCTTCGCGCCATCCCCCACCGGTTTCCTGCATATCGGTGGCGCGCGCACCGCGCTGTTCAACTGGCTGTATGCCAAGGCCAAGGGCGGCACGATGCTGCTGCGTATCGAGGACACGGACAAGGCGCGCTCCACCCAAGAGGCGATCGATGCGATCATCGACGGCTTGACCTGGCTGGAACTCGACTGGGAGGGCGAGCCGGTCTCGCAGTCCGCGCGCGCGCCGCGCCATGCCGAGGTCGTTGCGCAGCTGCTGGCCGAAGGCAAAGCCTACCGCTGCTATGCCACGCAGGAAGAACTTGCCGAAATGCGAGAGACAGCCCGCGCCGAGGGACGGGCGCCGCGCTACGACGGGCGCTGGCGTGACCGAGATCCGGCCGAAGCGCCCGAGGGCATACCCGCCGCGATCCGCTTCAAGGCGCCGCAAGACGGCGAAACGGTTATCGACGACAAGGTGCAGGGCGAGGTCCGTTTCGCCAACAAGGAGCTGGATGACCTCGTACTGCTGCGCGGTGACGGCTCGCCGACCTACATGCTCTCGGTCGTGGTCGATGATCACGACATGGGCGTCACGCATGTGATACGCGGCGATGACCACCTGACCAATGCCGCGCGCCAGGCGCAGATTTTTCGCGCGC
>CAYFVF010000145.1:0-4961 GCA_964346335.1 uncultured Hyphomicrobiaceae bacterium | reverse complement strand
GAAACCGACCTGTTCCGCACGCTGATCGAGGCGTCGGAGGACGTCACGGGCGCGTTGTCGAAAGGCGAGCGGGCGGTCAGCCACCGCGTCATCGCCGACCATCTGCGCGCGACCAGCTTCCTTATCGCCGATGGCGTGCTGCCGTCGAACGAGGGGCGCGGCTATGTCCTGCGCCGGATTATGCGCCGCGCGATGCGCCATGCCCATATGCTGGGCGCGAAGGAGCCCGTGATCTACAAGCTCGTGCCGCTGCTGGTGCGCGAGATGGGCCAGGCCTTCCCGGAACTGCATCGCGCGGAAGCGCTGATCTCCGAGACGCTCAAGCTGGAAGAAGGGCGCTTCATGCGCACGCTCGATCGCGGCATGCAGCTCCTCGGCGAGGAGAGCGCGAGGCTGGGCGAAGGCGATACGCTGCCCGGTGAGACCGCGTTCAAGCTCTATGATACCTATGGCTTCCCGCTCGACCTGACGCAGGATGCGCTGAAAAACCGTGGCATCGCAGTTGATACGGACGGCTTCAACGCGGCGATGGCGCGCCAGAAGGCGGAGGCGCGCAAGGCCTGGTCGGGTTCCGGCGAAGCGGCGACGGACCAGCTCTGGTTCGAGCTGCGCGATGAACTGGGCGCGAGCGAATTCCTCGGCTACAGCGCCGAGCGCGCGGAAGGCGAGATCACGGCGCTGATCAGGAACGGCAAGCGCGTCAAACAGCTTCGCAAGGGCGATAGCGGCGTTGTCATCACCAACCAGACGCCATTTTACGGCGAGGCTGGCGGCCAGGTCGGCGATCAGGGCAACATTCGCACGGCCAAAGGCGCGGATTTCCGCGTTGACGACACCCAGAAGAAGCTCGGCGACCTGATCTGCCATTACGGCGGAGTGGTGCGCGGCCCGCTCAAAGTCGGGGACCAGGTGCTCTTGGAGGTCGATCACGCGCGCCGCGCGGCGACCCGGCGCAGCCACTCTGGGACGCATCTATTGCACCAGGCGCTGCGGCTCGTGCTGGGCGAGCATGTCGCGCAGAAGGGTTCGCTGGTGGAGCCGGGCCGGCTGCGCTTCGACTTCTCGCACCCCAAGCCGATCAGCGGCGAGGACCTGCGCCAGATCGAGGACATCGCCAACGCGATCGTGCTGCAGAATGATGCTGTCACGACGCGCTTGATGGGCGTGGACGAGGCGATCGAGCAGGGCGCGCTGGCGCTGTTCGGCGAAAAATACGGCGATGAGGTGCGCGTCGTGGCGATGGGCCGCGACGAGGGCGACGCCCCTGCGGACAAGTCGTTTTCCATCGAGCTGTGCGGCGGCACCCATGTCGCGCGCACCGGCGATATCGGCCTGATCGCGATCATCAGCGAAAGCGCGGTGTCGGCGGGTGTCCGGCGTATCGAGGCGCTGACGGGCGACTCGGCGCGGTCTTACTTGCGCGAGCGCGACCGCGAACTGCGCGAAGCCGCCGATTTGCTCAAGACATCCCCGGACGAGACGCTCGCGCGCATTCAAAGCCTTGTCGAGGAGCGCCGCAAGCTGAGCCGCGAACTGGCCGAGGCGCGCAAGAAGCTGGCGCTGGGCGCCGGGGCGGGCGAAAGCGCGGATGACGGCGCGGTCCGCGAGGTTGGCGGCGTGAAGCTGCTCGGGCGCACGGTTGAAGACATCCCGGCGAAGGAATTGCGCGGGCTGGTCGACGCCGGCAAGCGTCAGATCGGCTCGGGTATCGTCGCCATTGTCGGCAAAGGCGAGGACGGCAAAGCGGGGATCGTCGTCGGCGTCACGGACGATCTCACCGGCGATTATGATGCGGTCGAACTGGTCCGCGCGGGCGCAGAAGCGCTCGGCGGCAAGGGCGGCGGCGGCCGGCGCGATATGGCGCAGGCTGGCGGCCCCGATGGTGCGCGCGCGCAGGCTGCGCTCGACGCGATCGCGGAGCGGCTGAAGCAGGAGACCGTCGGCGCGTAAGCCGACGCAAGCGGATGATCGAGATCATATACAAAGTCGCGCCGGCGCAGGACTGGCAGGCAGCCCGCGATGCGGGCGTCTATCACGGCTCGGCCGATGATCTGCGCGACGGCTACATTCACTTGTCCACCGCCGCCCAAGTGCCTCCCACGCTCGCCAAGCATTATGCCGGGCGCGAGGGGCTGGTGCTGATCGCGGTCGAGGCCCGCGCGCTGGGCGATAAGCTCGCCTGGGAGCCGTCGCGCGGCGGCGACCTGTTCCCGCACCTTTACGCGCCGATGACGGTGGATGCCGCGCTTTGGTACACGCCGCTCGCCTTAAAGGCCGATGGCACGCACGAACTGCCCGCCGCGCTGCCTGACCAGTTGCCCGGAGAGGCATCGTGAAGGCCGGATTGCTTCGCCTTGCGCAGTCCGGGCTGCTGACGCTTGCGCCGGAACGCGCGCACGACCTGACGCTGAGCGCACTGGAGCGCGGCTTGTATCTCCGTCCAGATTTGCCTGCCGATCCGCGCCTGGCGCAGGACCTCTTCGGTTGCCACTTCGCCAACCCCGTTGGCATGGCCGCGGGTTTCGACAAGGATGCTCGGGTGCTGCGGCCGCTGTTCGAGCTGGGCTTCGGTTTTGTTGAAGTCGGCACGGTGACGCCGCAACCGCAACCCGGCAATCCGCGCCCGCGCGTGTTCCGCCTGATCCGCCAGCGCGCCGCGATCAACCGGCTCGGTTTCCAGGGCGAAGGCCACGAGGCGGTGCATGCGCGGCTGGCACGCCAGCGGTTCGCGGGCGTGGTCGGCGTCAATATCGGCGCAAACAAGGAGTCTGCGGACTTCATCGCGGATTATGAAGCGGGCCTGCGCGCCTTCGCCGACTATGCGGATTATTTCGCCGTCAACGTCTCCTCGCCGAACACGCCGGGCCTGCGCGATCTGCAAACGCCGGATCGGCTCGCGGTGCTGTTGGAGCGCTTGCAGTCCGTACGCGCCGAACGCGCCGGCACCGCCCCGCCGCCGCCCCTGCTGGTCAAGCTCTCCCCGGACATCCCGGAAGATCAGTTACCCGCCGTTGTCGAGGCCGTGATGGCGCATGGCGTTGCCGGGCTGATCCTCACGAACACCACGCTGTCGCGCCCCGGTCTTGAGGGCGTCGCGCTGGCCGGGCAGGCCGGCGGATTGTCGGGACAGCCCCTGTTTGATCTGTCCACGCGGGTACTGGCGCAGGTCTACATGCTCAGCGAAGGCAAGCTGCCGCTGATCGGCGTCGGCGGGGTCGACTCCGGCGCGGCGGCGCTGGCGAAGATCGAGGCGGGCGCGTCGCTCGTCCAGCTTTACACCGGCATGATTTACAGCGGCGCTGGTCTGGTCAGCGAGATTCTGAGCACGCTTTCCAATGCGCTCGACGCGGCGGGCGCCGATCATTTGAGCGCGCTGCGCGGCACCCGAGCGGCCGGAATGGCCTCGCGCCAGGCGGCATGAACGTGCCACCGCTCAGGCGAGGGCATGACGCGATATCCCCGGTAGCAGTGGACAGACGCGCGCCCATCTGGCACATCGACGGGGTATCCCGCCTGCGCGCCCGCGCTGCGGCGCAGACAAAATTTCAGCGCAGTACTCGCCGAACAGGCATGGATTGACCGATTTCACGCGCTTACATCTAAAGTAATTGGCACGTTCGACGAAAGGCAGAGAGTGCAGTGAACTGGATCAATAATGTTGTCCGGCCCAAGATCCGCGATTTCTGGCGAAAGCGCGAGATGCCGGACAATCTGTGGGTGAAATGCCCGGACAGCGGGCAGATGATCTTTTACCGCGACCTGGAGGCCAACCAGTTCGTCGTGCCTGGCTCCGGCTATCACATGCGCATGGCCGCGCCGGCGCGCCTGTCCGCGCTTTTCGATGAAGGCGAATACGAGCGCGTGGCGTTGCCCGAGGTGCCTGTCGATCCGCTCAAGTTCCGCGACGAGCGCCGCTACACCGAGCGGCTAAAGGACGCCAAGAGCAAGACGGGGCTGAGCGATGCGGTGCTGGTTGGCGCGGGCACGCTTGATGGGCGGCCGGTTGTCTCGGCGGTTCAGGATTTCAACTTCATGGGCGGTTCGCTGGGCATGGCCGCGGGCGAGGCCGTGCTAAGAGGTATGTTCACCGCCGTGGAGCGCGGTGCACCGTTCATCCTGTTCGCGGCCTCGGGCGGCGCGCGGATGCAAGAGGGCATGCTCTCGCTGATGCAGATGCCGCGCACCACGGTCGGCGTTCAACGTCTGGCCGAGGCGCGGCTGCCTTATATCGTTGTCATGACCCACCCGACCACGGGCGGCGTCACGGCGTCCTATGCCATGCTGGGCGATGTTCATCTCGCCGAGCCGGGCGCGCTCATCGGTTTTGCCGGGCCGCGCGTGATCGAGCAGACCATCCGGGAGAAGCTGCCGGAAGGTTTCCAAAAAGCGGAGTATCTGCTGGAGCATGGCATGATCGACAAGGTCGTTCACCGTCACCAGCTTCGCGCCACGCTCAGCCGTATTTGCGCGATCCTGATGGATGGGCGCGAGTCCCTGCGCCCGACCGCCAAGCCGTTCGTGACGGAGGGCACGGTGATCGGTCCGCCCGCGCTGCGCGATGGCGATGCTGACGCCGAGGCCGAGCCGGACCACGCCCACGCGATCGCAAAGCCAAACGGCCATGGTGATGGGCAGGCCAAGGCCGCGAGTGGCGACGTCAAGGCGCTTGCCGAGCCCGACGACGCGACCGCGCAAGGCGAAGATGTCGCGCCCGCGAAAAACCACGACTCTCAGGCGGATGCAGACCCCTCAAAACCGGCGCGCGGAGACACGTCAGCGTCGTGATCGGCGCTTTACGCCTCCACGCTAATCTGTCAACGTGCGATGCAATTCCGGCACAGCCGGGCCGCCCACATATTTTCTAACAATGGACTGAACGCCCGTGTCGGCCTCCGATTCAGCGACTATCCTGCAGCGGCTTGAGCGCTTGCATCCCAAATTGATCGACCTGTCACTCGGGC
>CAYFVF010000144.1:0-4962 GCA_964346335.1 uncultured Hyphomicrobiaceae bacterium | reverse complement strand
AACACACTTCACACTTGAGAGCTTTTGCGATTTCCCTTTGCGGCGACCGCGACCAGGGAGACGATCTCGTCCAGGAGACGCTCCTTAAAGCCTTGAACAATCTCGATAGCTTCAAGCCGGGCACCAACATGCGGTCCTGGCTTTTCACGATCCTGCGCAACACGTATTTCACCCAGCGTCGCCGCGCTCACCGTGAGGTCCGCGACGCCGACGGCAGTATCGCCGCCACCTTCAGCACCGTGCCAGAGCAGGAGCCGCATCTCGATTTCCGCGACTTCGAGCGGGCGCTCGCTCTACTGAATGACGAGCAGCGTGAGGCCCTGATTCTTATCGGCGCGTCCGGGTTTTCCTATGATGAGGCGGCGGAAATCGCGGGCTGCTCGAGCGGTACGGTGAAAAGCCGCGTGAACCGCGCGCGCACCAAGCTCAGCCAGATCCTTGCGGCCGGTCCCGAGCATTCGCCGCTGAAGCCGGGACATGGCGGGGCGGCCCAATCCGCCCTCAGCGGGTCTGTTGTCCGTTAGCCTGCGCTCCCGGAGCGTCGGCTCCCGATCTGTACAAACGCGGGGAAGGCGTCCGTTGAATTCTGGCGCTTCCCCGCACAATACCGTCACGAGCTAGAGCCGAATCCGTTCTGACTGAATCGGGATGCAGTTCTAGCCTTTTGATTTGACGCGCAATCCGAAAACCGGTGCCCACTTTTCGGATTGCGCTTTGGCCCGGACTTGCGGCCTTGCCAGCCGAAGCTGACGCCTCCCGGCTCGGCCGGATGGAACGCAAACGCATCTTCTGCGTTTTATTTAAAGAGTCATCAGACCATCAGCCTGCGCGCGGCTTGGGAGCGAGTCCGCCTATCCTGTATCAGAATTGGATGGATTGCCGTATTTACAGGAAAAGTGCTGTGAATGATCGGGCAAGGGGAAATCCAGAACAAATTCGGTCAAGTTATATAAATTGATAAATTCATAAAACCATGAGAAAATTTCCTTTATACACGTATTTTATAATTGATATGCTTGGAGTAATTGAACTGATAGACGCGCAGATCATGCGCGCACACAACTTTATTTCTCGCAAGACTGCCGGGGGCTAGGCCAGCTCGCCCCGTTTTTGTCACCGGTGGAAGTGGAGACTGCGATGTCTAGTCTGGTCGATCGGATTGATGCACCGTGCCAAGCCGCACCGACGGATCGCAAGGCTGACGGCCACTCCGCCGAAGGATACTCGACATCTGGCAAGGGTGCGCACGACTACGCGGCGTCGGTTGCGATCGTGCCGCTCGATGCCAATGCGCTGGGTTTCATCCCCCGGCGCGTGACGGCTGGCTCTGATATCGTGTCGGAAGGCACGGCGTCGCCCCAGTGCATAATCGTGCAACACGGATGGGTCGCGCCCTACAAGCTGCTCCCCGACGGCCGCCGCCAGCTTCTTGATCTTCTGCTGAAGTACGACGGCATCCAGATCTGCCGCGATAATCACGGCTGCGCCTCGCATTCGGTTGTGGCGCTCACCGACGCTCATATCTTGCAGGGCAGCGCGGACGATCTTGCACGCACCGGCGCGCTGCGGCGTGGAAGCGATCTTTGCACCCCGCCCCTCTTCGCCGAGCAGCAGCGGCGCATGATGGACCGCATGGCGATCCTCGGGCATGGCCGTGCCGCCGAGCGGCTCGCATCCTGCCTGCTCGACCTATGGCGGCGGCAACGCGCGCGCGGCCACGTGGACGAGACGGGGGCTTGTCCAATTCCCATTCGCCAGAGCGATCTGGGCGACGCGGTGGGCCTCACGTCGGTGCATGTCTGCCGGACCCTGACCATATTCCGCCGCCTTGGACTGCTGGAATTCGCGAACGGGCGGCTGCGAATGCTCTGTCCCGACAAGGTCGCCATCATCGCCGGATGTGAATGCGATCGCGCCGCTTGCGACATGTAGCTTGCGGCGGGCTTGCCGGCGCAATTCTCGCACTCGGGGCGGTGTCTGCGCATTTCACCTGACGCCCCTCAACTGATTTCATCGCGCACCTGTGCGTAGCTCAACAAGCCGAACAGCACGGTGCCGCCAACGACATTGCCCACCAGCGTGGGCAGCAGAAACTTGAAGAAGACGTCGATGGTGGTGGCGCTCTGCGTGACCCACAGGTAGAACGCCTCGACCGAACCGGCGATGACATGGGTGAAGCCGCCGAGCGCGATCAGGTAGGTCATCAATCCGATCAGGAAAAATTCCGCGTTCTCAGCCGATGGCAGCATCCAGACGAGCGCGGCAATCAGCCAGCCCGCGGCGATGCCCTTGACGAACATTTCCGTTGCCGAGTTCTCCATCAGATGCACGGAAATAACCCGGACCTGCTCGGCGACGTCGGCGGGCAGCATGCCCATATGCGCGATCGCGATCGCAAAGATGAAAGCACCGACAAGATTGGCCGCCAGCACGATCGCCCATAGCCGCAACATCACCCAGAGCCAGTGGAGCTGCCACGCCGAGATGACCGGCAGCACGGCCGTGAGCGTATTCTCGGTGAAGAGCTGCTGGCGCGCCATGATCACGACGATGAAGCCGACGGCATAGCCCATGCGCTCGACGATCGGGTTCCAGCTCGCCTCCGGCAGATGCGTGGCCAGAAGCGCTTGAGACAGAACCGACAGCCCGATCGACAGCCCGGCCGCCAATCCGGACCACCACAGGGCACTGGCGCTTCGCGCCAGCTCGCCCTCACCCTCGATGCGGATGACTTCATAGAGGATCGCCGCGCGCAGCCGCCGGGCTTCGGAAATTTTCTTGGCCTCGCCCTCCTGGCCCTCATCGTGGGCTTGCGGTTCGTCCTTTTCGTTCTTCGCCATCTGACCGTCCTGGATCGGGTATTTCGCGTTGGCTGGCACCAATCTTGCTGCGTTGCCGGAACCTTGGATCGAGCGTGGTCTCAACGAACGACGCTACTGTTACGCCTCGTGTCCCGTTTGCCAGATCAGCAGCAGATGTCTTACCTTTATACCAATGAATAGACACACGAAACCGCCGAGCATGGCCCATGCGCTGCTAGACGCGTATGACCCTGACGGGTTTTTCTGCGAACTGAGCGGAAGCAATGGCCGGCGGGACACGCGCGAAATCTGCCAAAGGCTCAACACTTTTGAACTGCGGGACTTGCGCCGGCGCGCGCGCGAAGCGGACCGGGAGCTTTTCAATCTCGGCATTACCTTCACGGTCTACTCGGAGTGCGACGCGATTGATCGCGTGCTGCCGTTTGACGTGATCCCGCGTGTCTTGTCGCGTGATGACTGGTCGGTCATAGACCGGGGCGTAAAACAGCGCGTTGCGGCCCTCAACGCCTTTTTGCACGACATCTACCACGACGAGCACATCCTCACGGACAAGTTGGTGCCGAGCGATCTTGTGAAAGGCAATAAGCACTACTACCCCGAGATGTGCGGCGTTGATGTGCCAAACAGCACGTATGTGCATATCGCGGGCATCGACCTCGTGCGCGATTGCGCGGGCGCGTTCCGCGTGCTGGAAGACAATGCGCGGACGCCATCCGGTGTCTCCTACGTCATCGAGAACCGGCATTTGATGATGCGCGCCTTTCCCGACCTCGCGGAAGGCATCGCCATCGCGGATGTGGATACCTATGGCGCCCGCCTCATGAACGCGCTGCGAAGCGTCTCGCCGGACGGCGTATCAGACCCCAACGTCGTGCTGCTCTCGCCCGGAGCGTATAACTCGGCGTATTTCGAGCATGTCTTTCTCGCCCGCGAAATGGGCGCAACACTTGCCGAAGGGCGTGACCTGTTTGTCGAGAATGACAAGGTCTATGTCCGAACGACCGGCGGGCCGGAGCCGGTCCACGTGATCTACCGGCGTATTGACGATGCCTTCCTCGACCCGAAAGTGTTCCGCAAGGACAGCGCGCTTGGCGTGCCCGGCCTGTTCGAGGTGATTCGGCGCGGCAATGTCACGCTTGCCAACGCGGTGGGCACCGGCGTGGCTGATGACAAGGCGCTTTATGCCTACATGCCCCGGATTATCCGGTACTACCTGGATGAAGACCCGATCCTCGAAAACGTCGACACCAACATCTGCCGGGAGCCGGACGGGTTGTCCTACACGCTCGACAATCTCGCCTCGCTGGTGGTCAAGCCGGTCAGCGAGTCCGGCGGGTACGGCATCGTCATCGGGCCGCGCGCGAGCAAGAAGGCGCTGGCGGAAGTTCGTGCCAAGCTCAAGGCTGATCCGGCCAATTTCGTCAGCCAGCCGATGATCAACCTGTCCGTCTGCCCGACGCTGACGCGCGACGGCGTCGCGCCGCGCCATGTCGATTTCCGCCCCTTCGCCATCACCGGAGAGGACACCTGGGTCATGCCGGGCGGTCTCACGCGGGTGGCCTTGAAGCGCGGATCGTTTGTCGTCAACTCGTCGCAGGGCGGCGGCTCGAAGGACACCTGGGTCCTTGGTTAAGCTCGTCTCGCGGTTTGCGGAAAACGCCTTCTGGCTCGCGCGCTATGTCGAGCGGGCGGAAAACCTCGCACGCATCATCGAGATCAACAAGACCTACGCACGCGATCACAGTGGCGCGGCGGACTGGCGGCGCATTCCGGAGCTTTATGCCGATATCGACCGCTTCTCCGAAACACACGAGGACATCAGCGAGCAGACCGTGCTCACCTTTTACGCGCTGGATCGCGACAACCCGACCTCGATCCGCGCCGCCGTCGCCTCGGCCCGTGAAAACGCCCGTGCGATCCGGCACCTCATCAGCACGGAAATGTGGACGCACCTCAACATCTTCCACAACACCTGCCAGGCATGGACCAAGCGCGATATCGACATCTATAACGTCTGGCGGCTGTGTCAGACGGTCACGCTCAACTGCCAGTCCTTCGAGGGCATCGCGGAGGGCACGTTCCTGCGCGGCGAGGCGTGGACTTTCTACCAACTCGGCAAGCATATCGAGCGCGCCGACCA
>CAYFVF010000143.1:0-4967 GCA_964346335.1 uncultured Hyphomicrobiaceae bacterium | reverse complement strand
GCTGTCGACCACGGCGCGCGCGCTTAGATCGGCGTTGACCGGCTTCGGTTCCATGTAGCTCATCAGTGGACTCCATGACTGGGTTGCCCGATTTACCGTCATTTTAACGCCTCAGGGCGCGCCTGTTGTCAAGCGCGCCCCCGTTTTCCAGAATTTGTTGGCGGCGAAGGCTTGCTCAGTCCGCCCGCGCCGCTACCGGCAGGGTGCGTGGGAAGTAGCGCCGTCCGAACCACAGCGCCACGCTCACCAGCGTGATCAGCACCGGCACCTCCACGAGCGGTCCGATAACCGTGGCGAATGCGACCGGCGAGGCCAGCCCGAAGGTGGCGACCGCGACAGCAATTGCCAACTCGAAATTGTTGCTAGCGGCCGTAAAGGCGATCGACACGGTGCGCGGGTAGTCCGCCTCGATGATCTTGCCCATCGCGAAGGAGATCAGGAACATGAGGAAGAAGTAGATCGCCAGCGGCACCGCGATGCGCAGCGCGTCCAGTGGCAGCTCGAGCACCATCCCGCCCTTCAGCGAAAACATAGCGACGATGGTGAACAGCAGCGCAAGCAGCGTGATCTTGCCGATGCGCGGGCTGAACTCGGTGTTGAACCACGTCTCGCCCTTCATCGCGATCAGCCCATAGCGCGAGATCACCCCGGCGAGAAACGGGATGCCGAGATAGATCAACACGGCTTCGGCAATGGTCGCGAACGGTACGTCAATGACCTGTCCCTCAAGCCCAAACAGCGGCGGCAGGACGGTCAGGAAAATCCACGCATAGACCGAGAAGAACAGAAGCTGAAACACGCTGTTGAACGCCACCAGACCGGCAACGTACTCATTGCTGCCATGCGCGAGCTTGTTCCAGACCAGCACCATAGCGATGCAGCGCGCCAGCCCGATCAGAATGACGCCGGTCATGTATTCCGGGTAATCGGACAGGAACATCACCGCGAGCGCGAACATCAGCACCGGCCCGATCAGCCAGTTTTGCGCCAGCGACAGCAGAAGCACGCGCCAGTCGGCGAACACGCGCGGCAACGCTTCGTAGCGCACCTGCGCGAGCGGCGGGTACATCATCAGGATCAGGCCGATGGCGATCGGGATGTTGGTGGTGCCCACCGAGGCGCTTTCGAGGAGATCGGGAAGACCGGGGAACACACGCCCGAGTGCGATCCCGAGCCCCATCGCGGCGAAGATCCATAGGGTCAGGAACCGGTCGAGGAAGCCGAGCCGGGGGCGCGTCTGCGTGATTGCTGTCATGTCTGGTGTCGTAACCTTTTATGCGGTTTCGCTGGTGTCGGCAGTGCTCTGGCCGATATCGTCCAATCTGCGCTGCAGGCTGAGCTGGTCGAGCGACTCGAACGGCAGGTTGGTGAAGATGCCGATGCGCTGGAACAGCATGCGGTGGCAATCGGCGAAGGCGTAATGGCGTTCGGCGTCGGTCCCGGTCGCCTCGGATGGGTCGGGCAGGCCCCAATGCGCAGTCATCGGCTGGCCGGGCCATACCGGGCAGACCTCGCCGGCGGCGTTGTCGCAGACGGTGAAGACAAAGTCGAGTTGAGGTGCGTCGAATCCGGTGAACTCGTCCCAGGATTTGGAGCGCAGTTCGCTGGTGTCGTAGTTCAACTCGCGAAGCAATTCGAGCGCGAACGGGTGCACCTCGCCGCGCGGCGAACTGCCAGCGCTGAAAGCGCGGAAATTGCCCCGGCCAAGCCGCCGGAGAACGCATTCCGCAATGACCGAACGGGCCGAGTTGTGCGTGCACAGAAACAGAACGTTGAAGACCTTGTCACTCATCTTGCTCCTCCCGCGCGGGGTTGACGTTTTCGGTTTCACACAAGCGGGCAGCAGAGAAAGTTTCCCCGCACAACTCCGGCCGGCCCTGGCAGCAGTCCTCGGTCAGAAACGTAAGCAGGTCGCGGACGCCGTCGATATGCACCGCGTAAACGATGTTGCGCCCGTGGCGCGTGGCGACGAGCAGGCCGGCGCGGTCAAGTTCCTTCAGATGGAACGACAGGCTGGTCGCGCCGATGCCGAGCCGTTCCGCGAGCGCGCCCGCCCGCAGGCCGGTTGGTCCGACGGCCACGAGCGTGCGGAAGATGCCCATGCGATGTTCGTTGGCGAGCGCGGCAAGCGCCCTTACGGCGGCGAAATTATCCATGCGGCCATCATTACATGAATTATTGAATTATTGAAATAAAAAAGTTACTTCAGACTTTGCGGCGGCGCTGATTCTTGATGATGCGCCGCTTCGCTATTCCTGCTCCACCTCCGCTGCATCGCGTTTGAGCTGAACGCGGTCCTGCCAGCCGCGAAAAGCCGCCAACACGATACTCAGCACCGTCATGCCCCAGAACACCCATGTGATCGTGCTGCGGAAGAAGATGTCCAGATTGGTCTGCGACATCAACATGGCTTGGCGGAAGTTGTCCTCCAGTTGCGGCCCGAGAATGAACGCGATCAGGAAGGGCGCAGCCGGGACGTTGGTCAGATACATCACATAGCCGAGGATGCCGACGCTCATCATCACCAGCACATCGAACAGCGAGTTATTGATGGCGAAACTGCCATACGCGCACAGGACAAGGACGCCCGGCATCAGCACCGACTTCG
The DNA here is from genome assembly GCA_964346335.1 of uncultured Hyphomicrobiaceae bacterium. Classification (GTDB taxonomy): domain Bacteria; phylum Pseudomonadota; class Alphaproteobacteria; order Rhizobiales; family Rhodomicrobiaceae; genus Dichotomicrobium. Next base: position 2,359 of record CAYFVF010000143.1, on the reverse strand, counting down.
GGATCTCCGCGATACGCCGGAACGCGCGGATGGCCACATGGCCGAAGATCAGCAGGAAGATCGAACTCAGCATGATGCCGACGAACAACGTATAGATCAGCACGAGATTGGTCTGGAACAGGACCGGCCCGGGTTGAAGGCCGTGCACCATGAACGCGCCCAGGATCACCGCCGTGATAACGTCGCCGGGGATGCCCAGCGCCAGTAGCGGGATCAGCGTGGCGCCTGCCACGCCGTTGTTGCCCGCTTCGGAGGCCGCGACCCCTTCAATCTCGCCCTTGCCGAAATTCTTCGGGGTCTTCGATGAGCGCCGCGCCTCGGAATAGGCGACGAAGGCTGCCGGCGCGCCGCCGATGCCCGGGATCGCGCCCATGATGACGCCGATACCGCTGCTTTTGATAATGGTTTTGAAGATCCGCCGGAACTCGGGGAATGTCAGTCCGGCCTTGCCAAGCGACATGACCGTCCCGTCGCTCAGCACGGAGCGCTGAGCGTATATGATAACTTCCGGGATCGCAAAAAGGCCGATCAGTACCGGGATGAAGTTCAGCCCGCTCATAAGCTCAGTCGTGCCGAAAATAAAGCGGTCGGTGCCGTAAACCAGGTCAAGCCCGACCGTGGCGAGTAGCAGCCCGAGCCCGGCGGAGATCAGGCCCTTGAGCAGTGAGTCACCTGAGACGCCCGCGATCACCGTCAGAGAGAAGAGCATCAGCGTGAAATATTCAGGCGGACCGAAATTCATCGCCAGCGCCGCGAGCCAGCCCGCGAACACGATCAGCGACAGGTTCGATACGAAATCCGCGATAGCCGAAGAGTAAAGCGCGGTTTGCAGCGCCTTGCCTGCCTCGCCGCGCTGGGACATCGGATAGCCGTCAAGCACAGTGCAGCTCGATGCGGGTGTGCCGGGGGCCTTGATGAGGATGGCGGGGATCGAGCCGCCGAAGATGCCGCCCTTGTAGACCCCAAGCAGCAGCAGGATGCCGACGATCGGATCGAGCGCGAAGGTGAACGGCAGCGCAAGCGCAACCGCCATCGTCGCGCTCATGCCGGGGATCGCGCCGACGACGACGCCGATCAGCACGCCGCCGGCAAGCGCTATGATGTTCGTGACATTCGCCAGAAGGCCTACGGCCTGGATGAGCGCGTCGAGTGTGCTCATGGAAACACCAGCCAGTCACCGCCCGGGATCGGGACGCTCGCGACTTCATAGAAGAACAGGTAGATCAGCATGGGCAACACCGGCGTTGCGATCAGCAGCAGCCACAGTTTGGGCCGCGAGGTGGTCAGCCCGACAGCAAGCATGGTGAACATCGAGGCAGGGACCAGCCCGATCTTGAGGATCAGCCAGTAATAGACGAACAACAGCAGGATGACAGCGAGCGCCCGCAACTGCCCGTTCCAGCCAGCCGACTCATCTTCGCCGATCGCTGCGGTTGAGCGGTGGTCGATGATTTCGCCGCGCCGCCAGGCGATCACCCCGCGCAACACCAACAGCGTGGAAACGCCAAGCATGAACAGCGCGATGATGTTGGGCCAGAAGTCCGGCGACATCACCGGCGAGCGCACGCTGGACGGGACGCGCACGCCAACGGGAATCACGACGAGATAGAGCAGGGCCGACAGCACGGCCAGCCCTGCACCAAGCCAGAGATCGCGATAGGTCATCGTGGTGCTCCAGCTGTTTCCAAGCGCGGTCGATGCGCGAACGCTATTCGACTTCCATGCCGAGTTTCACGACCAGTTCACGGAACACTTCATACTGGTTGTTGATGAAGTCGATCGATTCCTGAACGCTGTACTGCACCGGCACCGAGCCAAGCGCGCGCGCCTTCTCAAGGAACTGCTCGTCCTCGCCAACCTGCTGGAGCCACTCGCCCCACTTGGTCTTGACTTCCTCCGGCAGACCCTTCGGACCGCCAATGCCGCTCCAGCCGACGAGCGCGTTCAGTTCCGGATGGCCGAGATCGTTTGCGGTCGGTGCATCGATGCCCTGGACCGGCTGCTCCGTCGTCACCATCAGCGGGCGCAGCACGCCATTCTGGATGTGGCCGGCCAGCGCCGACGAGTTGGTGCAGATGAAGTCAGCGTTGCCGGTAATCACGGCCGTGGCCGCCGCGCCGCCACCACGGAACGGAAGGTGCGTCAACGCTTGCGCCGCGTCTTCAACGCCGAACGCGTCGACAACCAGTGCGCCAGCCAGATGCAGCAGCGACCCGACGCCCGACGAGCTATAAGTGACCGTACCGCGGTTGGCCTCGATCTTGGCGATCAGGTCATCCATGGATTGCACGTCGGACTCGGCCGAGACAGCGCACACCACTGGGTTGATTTCGAACACGCCGATATAGTCGAAATCGTC
>CAYFVF010000142.1:0-5022 GCA_964346335.1 uncultured Hyphomicrobiaceae bacterium | reverse complement strand
CGCGCATCACGCGCTCCAGGTCGATGTCGTAAGCCGGGCGCTCGTTGATGAGCCGGCCCGTGGCGTGCGCGAGGATGTTGATGTGCTTGTTGTCCATCGCCCGGAGCACCCGCGTGGTCTGCTTTTCGCGTGACAGGTTGAAGCCGCCGTGGATCGCGCCGATCACGTAATCCAGCCGGGCGAGGATGTTGTCGCTGAAGTCCAGCTTGCCGTCCTCCAGGATGTCGACTTCGCTGGCCTTGAGGATGGTGATGCCGTCCAGTTTGTCATTGAGCCGGTCGATCTCGTCGATCTGTTCGGCGAGTTCGTCCTCGCTCAGGCCCCCGGCGACGGTCTGGCTCTTGGAGTGATCGGTGATGCCGAGATAGGCATAGCCCGTGTCGCGCGCCGCCTCGGCCATTTCGCGCACCGTAGCGTTGCCGTCGCTCCACTTGGTGTGACAGTGCAGATCTCCGCGGATGTCGTCCAGCATGACGAGATCGGGCAGGTCACCTTTTTCCGCCGCCTCGATCTCGCCGCGGTTCTCGCGCAGTTGCGGGACAACGAAGGGCAGGGACAGCTTGTTGTACACCTCTTCTTCGGTCTTGCCGGCGATACGCTCGTCGCCATCGAACAGGCCGTATTCATTCAGCTTCCAGTCGCGCGCGATCGCGCGCTTTCGCAGTGCGATGTTGTGGGCTTTCGACCCGGTGAAATAGAACAGGGCCGCGCCGTAGCTGACCTCTGCGACCACGCGCAAATCGACGTGAAAGCCCGAGTGCAAGATCACGGTGGAGCGGGTCCTGCCTTTCGAGACGATGTCATCGACCTCGTCATAGGCGATGAAACGCTCCACGACGTCGTTGCCGCGCTTGGCTGTCACGAGGATGTCGAGGTCGCCAACCGTCTCCTTCTGGCGGCGGTAGCTGCCGGCGATGATTGCCTGCTTCACACCATCGATCTCCCGGATATAGGCGATGAGCGGCTCGGCGATGTGTTCGGCATCCATCAGGCGCAGGCGCTTCTCGCCGCCCTCGAAGCGGCCGAGCGCGTCGATGATGTTTGCTTCGGTCTGCTCGCCGAAGCCCTCGATCTCGCGCACCTCCCCCGCCTCCGCCGCCTTGCGCAGCGCCTCGATCGTCTCGATGTCCAACGCCTCGTAAAGCTTCCAGGCGCGCTTCGGGCCAAGGCCCGAGACATGCGTGATCTCGGCGAGCCCTTCAGGCACGCGCGCCTTCACCTCGTCCAGCAGCGGCAACTCGCCCGTCTCGATGAGCGCCTTGATCTTGCCGGCGAGGTCCTCGCCTATTTCGGGGAGTTCGGACAGGTCTTCGCCAGCCTCGACCATGTCAGCCGCGTCCCGCGGCAGGCCTTCAACCGTCGCGGCGGCGTTGCGATAGGCGCGCACGCGGAAGCGGTTGCCGCCCTCGATCTCCAGCAGGTCGGCCAGCTGGCGAAACGCTTTGGCGATATCCGCGTTGTGAACGGTCATTGACTGGCTCTGTTCGCAGGAAGTCGGCCCTGAGCGCGATCTCAATGCGTTCCGCGCGGCCTTCATTAATCCGTATCAATCACGTGGCGGCTGCGCGCGATCATTCGGTGATGAAATCCTAAGACTGTCGTCCACATTCACACGATTTTTGATACGTTCGCACTACCCTTGGTGTCTGACGCAGGTTATAGTCCATTTATTAAGAGTAGGAGGTTCCCGCTGTATCGGCGGGCGTTTTCCAAGTTTGGAGCTTTCATCATGTGGCGCCCCGTTGCGTTATCAGCGTTTCTTGCCTTGTTGTTCGTGTCCTCGCGCTCCGGGCAGGAGCCGACCGAGGCAAAACTTGAAGAACCGGCCAAGACCGATTTCGGCGCGCCTGTGTCGTCGGAGCAAGCCGGGAAGCGCCTGATCGACATCGATTTCGCGCGGTCATCGGTTCATCTGAAATCCGCCAGCGAAATCAAGGCCGCGCAGGCAGATGGGGCGCCAGCCGCAACCGCAGCAACGAAACCCGGCGCATCCACGCTCCAGGTGGCAAGCGTTTCCGGCGAGGCTGTCCCTCTTCCCGCGCCGAAAACGGCGCCCGGTGATCGGGGCACACGTGTCGTCATCACGCAGGGCGAAGAAAAGACCGCGCTGTCGGCGGACGAGGATGCGCTTCGCATGATGCCGCCCGGCCCGGAATTTGCCGCGAAAGTGCAAAAGGAGCTGGCGCGGCTTGGCTGTTATCGCGGACGTGTCGACAATATCTGGGGGCCCATGAGCCGTAACGCAGTCGCGCGGTTCAACCGCGTGGCCGAGGCCAGGCTGCCGCTGAAGAACCCGACCCGCGCGCTGCTCAGTTCCGCGCGCAAGGCACCAGACGGGTACTGCAATGGCGGCGGCGAGGTGGCCAACGGCGCCGGGACGCGCGTCGCCTCGCTCGAAACGCGAAACGATATCGAAGCGCTGAAGAACCGACCCAACTACCTGCCGCCGTGGATGCGCGGCGAGCCGATGCCCGAGCCTGACGCGAACGTGGTCGAGAATGAGAGCGAAGCCGAGCCGGCACAGAACAATGCCTCATCATCTCAGCAGCCGCGCGCCACGCCGGCCGCGAGGCCATCCCGGGCGACTTCACGCAACGTACAGCGTCGGCGCGTTCAGCGCCGGCAGGTACGCCGCCGCGCGCAACGCAGCCGTTCGTCGTTTACCCAGAACTTGCGCAACTGGCCAGGTAACTGACGCGCCGGTTTTGCTGGGCGAAACGACAGTTGCATTCGGCAATCGGCCAAGTGCATGGAACATGGATGCACCGATTTTTCCGGGAGCCGAGTCGTAGTCTTCCTATGCTTTCAGCGCTCGCGCGCCTCAGGCGTCTGTCGGTTCGGAAACGGCGGCTGTCGCGGGAGCCGCGGCATCGATATCCCCAAGATCAGCGCCGCCCGCTGATGTAATATTGTCAGCGCGCCCGATGCCGGCATAGATGAAGCCTTCCGCCCGCGCATCGTCTGGTCGCATCACGTTGCGCAGATCGACGATCACCCGCCCGCGCATCCGCTCCTTCAGCGCCTTGAGATTGAGCGCGCGGAACTCGTTCCATTCCGTAAGGATGACGAGCAGGTCGGCCTCCTCCGCCGCATCCAGCGCGCCATCCGCCCATTCGACCCCCGGCAGCAGCGCCTCGGCATTCGCGCGGCCCTGAGGATCATAGGCCCGCACTTGAGCGCCGCGTTCGATCAGCATCGGCAGGATCACGAGGCTCGGTGCTTCGCGCATGTCGTCGGTGTTGGGCTTGAAGGTCACGCCGAGCACCGCGATCGTCTGCCCGCGCACGCTGCCGCCCGCCGCCCGCTCGATCCGCGCGATCATGGCGATCTTGCGCTCGTTGTTCACCTTCTCGACCTGCTCGACCAGCGACACCGGCGCGCGCGCCTCGCGCCCTGTGCGCACCAGCGCGGAGACATCTTTCGGGAAGCATGACCCGCCGAAGCCCGGCCCGGGGTGCAGGAACTTGTCGCCAATGCGCCGGTCCGAGCCGATGGCTGTCGCCACCTGCTGGACATCCGCGCCCACCTCCTCGCACAGATCGGAAATCTCGTTGATGAAGCTGATCTTCATCGCCAGGAAGGCGTTCGCGGCATATTTCGCCAGCTCGGCGGATTCGCGCCCGACGAAGATCACCGGCGCGCTGCGCAGGCGCAGCGGCTCGTAAACCCGCTCCATCGTCGCTTTCGCACGTTCATCATCCAGCCCCACCAGCACCCGGTCCGGGTGGGTAAAGTCCTGGATCGCGGAGCCCTCGCGCAGAAATTCGGGGTTGGAGCAGACGGCGAAATCGGCATCCGGGCGCAACTCGCGCAGGCGCTTCTCGATTTCGCGGCTGGTCCCGACCGGCACGGTGGACTTCGTTGTTATGACGGTAAAGCCGCTCAGATGCGGGGCGAGTTCGGCGACGGCCTGGTAAACATAGCTGAGATCGGCGTAGCCGTCGCCACGGCGCATCGGCGTGCCCACCGCGAGGAACACGAGATCGGCATCGCGCACGGCCTGGGCGAGGTCGGTCGAGACATGCAGCCGGCCGGCCTTCGTGTTGCGCTCAACGAGCTCTTCAAGGCCCGGCTCGTAGATCGGCATCCGGCCTTCGAGGATGCCCGCGACCTTGTCGACATCCTTGTCGATACAGTGAACATGCCAGCCGAAATTGGAGAAACACGCAGCGGACACCAGCCCGACATATCCCGCGCCGATCATGCAGATATTCAAGGCGATTCTCCTACTGTTCGCGCCGCCCGCCGCGTCTGGCGCAGATGCATGTGCGCAAACTACACACCACCGCCGCGCTACAGAGGTAGATAGCCAAAACAAAACGCCGATGCAAACATGCCGCGGCGGGTCTTTCCGGATGCTGTCATGGCGCCGTGAAGGCGTTTTGCGGATAACCTTGCAGATACAATATGGCAGTGAGATCGCAGTGCCGGATGCAGGCGTCTGCCTGCGCCGCAACGACGGGCTTGGCATGATAGGCAACGCCCAGCCCGGCAAGCTCCAGCATGGCCAGGTCGTTCGCGCCATCACCCACCGCGAGGGTGTTGGAAAGAGCGATGTCCTGCGCGCTTGCGTGTTCGAGAAGCGTTTCGCGCTTGGCGTCGCGCCCGAGGATCGGGTCGTCCACGCCTGTCAGCTTGCCATCCGAGAAGACGAGCGTGTTGCCGCGATGGACGTGAAAGCCGGCGCGCTCCGCCACTGCGCCGGTGAAAAAGGTGAAGCCGCCCGAAACGAGGACCGTGTGGGCGCCGTGCGCGCGCATCGTGCCGACCAGTTCCCGCGCGCCGGGGTTGAGTGAAATGCGTTGATCGAGGACTTCGGCCAGGGCGCTTTCGGGCAGGCCGTGCAGGAGATCAATGCGCTCGCGCAGCGCCTCGGCAAAATTCATTTCGCCGCGCATGGCGCGTTCGGTGATCGCCGCGACTTGCGGCTTGACCCCGACCGAAGCAGCGACTTCATCAAGGCATTCCTGGCCAATAATCGTGCTATCCATGTCGGCGATGAGCAGGCGCTTGCGCCGGTTC
>CAYFVF010000141.1:1263-5031 GCA_964346335.1 uncultured Hyphomicrobiaceae bacterium | reverse complement strand
CGGTGCGCAACATGTCGAACAAGGAGCTTCACATCCAGCTCAAGCGCGATCTGGATCATGCATTGATCGCGGATTGGCGGCGTCAGAAGCTCTATCGGATCCTGATGAAGCTGCCCTGGAAGCTGGGACCGGACAATCTCATTCGCATCCGCCTGGAGCCGTTCGGGCCGGAGCCTGAGCGCATCCACAGCACGATGCTGCGGTTGTGGCACTATTACCGCTGAGCGTTTCGTCTGGACATTCGCGGCCATCTTGTCATGTTATCAAGTGATTGGCGTCTGGCCCGAGGTTGATTTCCGCAAATCCATTTTCGCGAAGGTGCAGATTATGACGGCATCGATTTTCAGCCGCCGGACAGTTTTGCGCGCTGGCACGGCCGCGCCGCTGCTCGCCCTGGCGGGTGGGGCGCGCGCGCAAGCGCCTGAGCCCACTCTCGCCGGGCCGGATCAGGCGCCCGGTTTCTACCGCTTCATGCTGGGCGATTATCGCATCACCATGGTGAGCGATGGCCAGCTCGCCTTGCCCACCCCGCGATTGGCCGCAAATGTGCCGGAGGCGACGCTTCGCAGCTATCTGAAAACGATCCGCCAGGCGGCCGACACCCAGCGCGGGCACCTGAACCTCGCACTGATCGAGACAGGCGAGCAGCTTATCCTGGTTGACGCGGGCGCCGGCCCGGATTTCAGCGAGGGGGCGGGACGCATCGAGGCGAGCCTCGCCGCCGCGGGCTACACTGTTGAAGACATATCGTTGATCGTTATCACGCATGGCCATCCAGATCATGTCTGGGGCATCTTGAATGATGCGGGCGAAGCGCCGCGCTTTCTTCACGCCGAGTACGCGATCAATGCGGTCGAGTGGAAATTCTGGAGCGACGAGTCGCTGGCCGAGCGCCTGCCCGAAGCCGCCAAGCCAATGGCGCTGGGTGCGCGCAAGAACCTCAGTGCCGTATCGGCGCGCACGACCCGCGCCCAGCCGGGCGATGAGCTGGTGCCGGGCGTCGCCCTGTTCGATGCGCCGGGACACACGCCTGGCCATTGCGGCGTTATGGTCGAATCGGCGGGCGAGCGGCTGTTGATCGTGGGCGATGCCCTGACTCATGCCTACATTTCGTTCGAGCAGCCGGAGTGGCATTTCGGCTTCGACATGGACGGCGAGCAGGCCACCGCGACACGCAAGGCGATCCTGGAGATGGCCGCGAGCGAGGACCTGCGCCTCGCGCTGTACCACGCGCCGTTTCCAGGCGTCGGACGCGCCGCCTGGAGATGGCCGCGAGCGAGGACCTGCGCCTCGCGCTGTACCACGCGCCGTTTCCAGGCGTCGGACGCGCCGCGCGCACGGGCACAGCGTTCCGGTTTATCCCGGCGAACTGGGACTGGGATGTCTAACGCGAGTGGACCTGAAAAACCTGCGATATCGCGCTAGCCGCGCGCAGACCCATTGTGATATACGCGCGGCGACGCTTATGGCGTGCGCGCAGGATGCTGCGGGTGTGGTGGAATTGGTAGACACGCCAGATTTAGGTTCTGGTGGCGCAAGCCGTGGGGGTTCAAGTCCCTCCGCCCGCACCAAGGCGATGTGACCCCGCGCGCCGTGTGCCGGCCCGCAAGACGAATTTGAGAGACGAACGGAAAATCCCAATCATGCAAGTAACGGAAACGGTTTCGGATGGTCTGAAGCGTGAACTGAAGGTCACGGTCGCGCTGCCGGAAATTCAGGAGAAGGTGGATGCGCGCCTTCACGAGATGAAGCAGCGCGCAAACATCAAGGGCTTCCGCCCGGGCAAGGTGCCTGTCGAGCATCTTCGCAGGCTTTACGGCCGCTCGATCATGACCGAGGTACTTCAGCAGATGATCTCCGAGACGAGCCACAAGGCGATCTCCGAGCGCGAGGAGCGCCCAGCGCAGCAGCCCCAGATCAACCTGCCGGAAGACTCGCAGGGCGTGGAAAGCGTCATCAGCGGCGAGGCCGACCTCGAATACACCATGTCGTTCGAGGTGATCCCGGACATGGAGCTTGCGGACCTGCGCACTCTGAAGCTTGAGAAAGAGGTCGCGGAGGTCGAGGACGAGGATATCGACAAGAGCGTTCAACAGCTTCTGGAATCAAGCGCGAGCTATGAGGCGAAGGACGGCGCGGCCGAAGACGGCGACCAGCTCAAGGTGGATTTCGTCGGCAAGATCGACGGCGAACCATTCGAGGGCGGATCGGCCGAGGACATCGCGGTGGTGCTTGGCAAGAACCAGTTCATCCCCGGCTTCGAGGAAGGGCTGATCGGCGCGAAGCCCGGCGAAGAGCGGGTGGTCAATGTCGCCTTCCCCGAGGAGTATGGCGCGGAGCACCTGGCCGGGAAACCGGCGGAATTTGATGTCAAGGTCAAGGAAGTTGGCGCGCCCAAGCTGCCCGAAGCCGATGAGGATTTCGCCAAGACCATGGGCTTCGACTCGATCGACAAGCTGCGCGAGGCGATCCGCGACAAGTTGGGCAAGGAACTGGAGCAGGCCAGCCGCACCAAGCTGAAGCGCCAGCTATTGGATGAACTGGACAAGGCGCATGATTTTCAGTTACCCGCTTCGCTGGTGGAACAGGAATACAACGAGCTTTGGCAGCAGACCACGCAGCAGATGGAACGCTCTGGCCAGAGCTTCGAGGATACTAGCACAACCGAGGAAGCCGAGCAGGCGCGCAACCGTACGCTGGCGGAGCGGCGCGTGCGCCTTGGACTGGTCCTTGCCGAAATCGGTCAGCGCAACAATATCGAAGTGACCGACGAGGAAATGAAACGCGCGATGATGGACCAGGCCCGCCAATATCCCGGGCAGGAAAAACAGGTCATCGAGTACTTCCAGCAAAACCCCAATGCCCTCATGGAACTGCGCGGCCCGGTCTTCGAGGAAAAGGTTGTTGACTACGCCCTGGCCATGGCTGCGGTGAATGAAAAGCCGGTCTCGAAGGACGACCTCTTCAAGATGCCGGAGGAAGAAGACGCCGCCTGATCCAGTGACGGCGCACGGGCGAACCAAGAGGGCGGTCTCACGCCGCCGCAAGACACAAAAGCAACGCTGCGACAACGCCGTGCCCATTGCGCGGCTGCCAAACAGGAAAATATCATGAGCGATCCTATCGAACCCCAAATGTCCTCGCTCGTGCCGATGGTCGTTGAACAGACCAATCGCGGCGAACGCGCCTATGACATTTTCTCGCTGCTTCTCAAGGAGCGGATCATTTTTGTCACTGGGCCGATCGAGGACACCGTGGCCTCGCTGGTGACGGCTCAGTTGCTGTACCTAGAATCGGACAATCCCAAGAAAGAGATCTCCATGTACGTCAACTCGCCCGGCGGCATAGTCACGTCGGGCATGGCGATCTATGACACGATGCAGTTCATCCGCCCGCCGGTGGCGACACTTTGTATCGGCCAGGCCGCGTCGATGGGCTCGCTCCTGCTGGCGGGCGGCGAGAGTGGCATGCGCTTTGCGCTGCCGCATGCGCGCGTGATGCTGCACCAGCCATCCGGCGGCTTCCAGGGGCAGGCGAGTGACATCGAGCGCCACGCCGAGGATATCGTGAAGCTCAAGCGCCGCTTGAACGAGGTGTACGTCAAGCACACCGGCCAGCCCTACGATGTCATCGAGCGCACGCTCGATCGCGACTATTTCATGTCGGCCGAAGACGCCAAGGAATTCGGCCTGATCGACCAGGTTCTCGACAAGCGCGAGATCCCCGCGGAAGAGGGAAGCTGAGCGAGCGTTGCCGGCGCGTGGGGGG
>CAYFVF010000141.1:0-1163 GCA_964346335.1 uncultured Hyphomicrobiaceae bacterium | reverse complement strand
CCCCAATATGCGCACGGACTGCCTGCAATCTTTACCCTTTATATGCCCGGCTGCGTTATCAAGCGTGGCAGACGGGATCGCGCACAACCCCGCGGCAAGCTGGCGGGGTCAGGGGCCGGTCGCATCGCTCAACAATTTGTAAGGTTGGTCGTCGCACGGGACGCTTGATCCTGACGCGCTTCACGTGGTCAAATTGGTAGGATACGGCGGTCTGTCAGTGAAACGGCAACGTATCGGGCGATATATTACAATGTTGCGACGCTCTGGGCCCCAGGCGCGTTTGCAAGCGGGACGGCCAGACACCGAGGTGTGAGTGCATGAGCAAAGTCAACGGAAACGACTCCAAGAATACCCTGTATTGCTCCTTCTGCGGCAAAAGCCAGAACGAAGTGCGCAAACTCATCGCGGGGCCGACCGTTTTCATCTGTGATGAATGCGTCGAGCTGTGCATGGACATCATTCGCGAGGAGAACAAGAACGCCTATGTCAAATCGCGCGACGGCGTTCCGACCCCCTCGGAAATCTGCAATGTCCTGAACGATTACGTGATTGGTCAGGAGACGGCGAAGCGCGTGCTGTCCGTGGCCGTGCATAATCATTATAAGCGCCTCAGCCACGCCGGGAAGAACAACGACGTGGAATTGGCGAAGTCGAATATCCTGCTGATCGGTCCGACTGGCTGCGGCAAGACGCTGTTGGCGCAGACGCTCGCGCGGATCCTCGACGTGCCATTTACGATGGCCGACGCGACCACGCTCACCGAAGCGGGGTACGTCGGCGAAGATGTCGAGAACATCATCCTTAAGCTGTTGCAGTCGGCGGATTACAACGTCGACCGCGCACAGCGCGGAATCGTCTACATCGACGAAGTGGACAAGATCAGCCGCAAGTCAGACAATCCGTCCATAACGCGCGACGTGTCGGGCGAGGGCGTCCAGCAGGCGCTGCTGAAGCTTATGGAAGGCACGGTGGCCAGCGTTCCGCCACAGGGCGGGCGCAAACATCCGCAGCAGGAGTTCTTGCAGGTCGACACGACCAACATTCTGTTCATCTGCGGCGGCGCGTTCTCCGGTCTGGACAAGATTATCGCCCAGCGCGGGCGCACCACGGCGATCGGCTTCGGCGCGTCGGTCGAGGCCGAGGACGAGCGCAAGACCGGCGAC
>CAYFVF010000140.1:0-5071 GCA_964346335.1 uncultured Hyphomicrobiaceae bacterium | reverse complement strand
CAAAGCCACAGCACAGCCGTCAGTATCGATAACCGATTCATGAATCGCTGCCTTTGTTAGAGTCTGTTTCAGAAACTTGAACGGGGGTTGAGTGCCGGTCAACCACTCGACTCACTTGTAAAGTGCCCAACGTCTTACAAGCAGGGATCAGATGGTATGGCCACCCGACACCGAGGCCGGATTATGCGCGTCCCCGGTCGGGTTATGCAAGCGATCCAATGGATAACGATTGGAAAAGGCTGTAACCGGTCACGCCGCCGCCACGCTCATGGGGTATCTCCATCGCCGCCTTCCGATTCACTGCCGTCAAAAGGATTGCATCACGTGTTGGTGCGCGAGGGAAACACAAAACGAAATTGCAAGAAGTGATCGCAAGACCATGGAACTCCTGCAAATCCCTAATCGGTTGAGCAGGTCATCAAGTCGAAATATAAAATCATTGCCGAAATTTCACGATCGATGAATTCCGTATCAGTGGTGAATATTGCTTTTGACATGTATAAAATGTTTTTTGATTATTTATGTTCTATAATTAAAAAACACCATGACATATATAAATTTTTCAACTCTTAATTACCAAGTTCATCAAAATTTGAAGTCAGGGTGTCAATCAGTTCAAGATGACTCTTATGTTGGTGAGGAATTTTACTCACTCGGGTTCTGTCATAAATGGACATCTTGCAATAATATTTGCCCATGCAAAGTCCAGCCACATTTTGCGAATTTACTGAAGTTTCAAATCGAGATCAAGTAACATCAACCGCTCCGCGAGCGCCTCGGCCTCCTCGCCGAGATATGGCCCCGCGAGCGCGCGGAACTTCGCGCGGAATTCCTCTTCGCTCAGGAAGTTGTCCGGCTCACCGCGCGGCACCTCCACGAACTTCTCGAACACCCCGCGCGGCGTCGTGATCGTCGCCTTGCCGGCCATGTTCGCGGGCAGCGCGGCTTCGGCGTCGGCATCCACCACGCAATCAACGCGCCGGCACAGCGCCAGCGTATCTGCATCGGCCAGGTGGCGCGGATAATCGTCCCAGTCCAGCTTGCCCTCGCGCAGCACGACGCCTGCGCAGAACGGCATCGAGAATTGCCCGTCGACGATGTTTTCGGGCGCCTGTTTCGCCGCGAGCGGCGCGCCGATGATATTAAGCCCGACGCGCGGCAGGCCGATCGTGACCGCCTCCACCTCTTCCGGCGCGATCGCGTGCTCGGCCCTCAGCGCAGCAATGGCGTCCATCGCCGCATGCGAATAGCGGCAGCTTGGATACGGCTTGACAGCCAGCCGCATGGTCTCCCAACGCGCGCCCAGCCCCGCGACCGCCTTGGCGGGGTCCGGCGCGGGCGCATAGGCGTTCAGGAAGCCGGCCTTGCCCTCGAATGCGCCGGTCGGCCCGAGATATCCTTCCGACGCGAGCAACGCCGCCATCAGCCCGTTCTGCGCCGCCTGCCCCACATGGGACCGCTTGGTCCATGCGCCGTTCTCGAGGAACTGCATAGACCCGGCGGCCTGCGACAGCGCGATGCCGAACGCCGAGACCAGCCCGGCACGGTCCAGCCCCAGCAGTTTGCCGGCGGCCGCCGCCGCGCCAAACACGCCGCAGGTCGCGCTTGGATGGAACCCGCGCGCATAGTGATCCGCCGGGCCGAGCGCGAGCGACAGCCTGATCTGCACCTCGTAGCCCGCTACCACCGCGGCGATAAGGTCGCGTCCGGACGCTCCCATTATCTCGGCGGCCGCATAGGCAGCCGGAAAGATTGGCGCGGAAGAATGGATCGAGCCCGCCGCGTGGGTGTCATCAAAATCGAGCGAATGGGCAAGCGCCCCGTTCAAGAGCGCAGCGGCCGGTGGCGCGTAGCCGGCGCCATCCCCGAACACGGTGCAATCCCCGCCAAGCCCCATCCGCTTGACCGCGCGGACCATCGGCGGCGTCGACTCCGCATCGTGGCGCGCGCGCACGATGATCCCGACCGCGTCGAGCATCAGCAACTTGGCCCGCCCGGCGACGTCGCTGGGGAGCGCATCATGGCCCAGGTCGACGCTAAAGCCCGCAAGTGTTCGAGTAATATCGTCCATGGCGCATTCTCCCCGGGGCGGTTCTTCATCCCGCCATTATCGCCGGGCAAATTTTGTGTGCAATGTCTGGAACACTCGTTCACCCTGCCACTTTCATGAACCCGCATCGAAAAGGCTGAGGATAGCAATGGCAACGACAGAGGATCTGAACGGCGTGACGCTGGATATCTACACGCCGCTGGAGGTGAATGAGATGTTCGATCGCAACGAGATCGTGGTGATTGATGTGCGCACACCCAGCGAATTCGCGTTCGAGCAAATCCCCGGCGCGCTGCTGTTCCCGCTGTCGAGTTTTGATGCGACCAAGCTGCCCTCGCAGGAGGGCAAGCCCATCGTGTTCCATTGCGGCTCGGGCGTGCGCTCCCACAAGACCGCCGAGAGAGCCGCCGCCGTGGGCTTCTCCCGCATCGCCCACATGGAAGGCGGCTTCAATGCGTGGAAGAAAGCCGGCCTGCCTTACCTCGCGATCGATCCGGCCACGGGTTCGGTTGTCGAGAAGCCTTAGGAAGGCGCTTGGGCCGCTGCACGCTACGCGTCGGTGTCGGCGATGCGTGCCAGCGTCTCCTCGTTGGCGACGATCAGGTGATGGCGCCGAGGCGTGGCGATAGCGTTCGCCTCGCGAAGCTTGGTGAACGCCCGGCTGACGGTTTCCAGGCTGTGGCCGAGATAGTGCGCGATGTCTTCCCGGCCCATCGGCAACTCGACATGCGTGCCGCCGGCGTCTCGCCGTCCAATGCGGCTGGCAAGGTGCAGCAGAAACCGCGCCAGCTTCGCTTCAACAGAGCCGCCCATGACAATGTCCAGATGCATCTGGCATTGCAGAAATTCGTTCGACGCCGCCGTGATCATGCGCCACTCCAGGCCCGGGTTCGCGATGCTGATCTCGCGGATATGGCATCGCTCGAACCGGCACAGCACCACCTCCGAGATCGCCTCGACGGAAAACGGGTAATGATCGGCGATACACGCGCCGACGACATCGCCGCGAAACAGAAAGCCCCCGATGATGCGATGTCCGCGCCCGTTCACCCGTGTCAGCCGCAACGTGCCCTCGACCACCGCGAACAGCGCGTGCGCGCGCGTCCCCGCCGCGATCAGCACATCGCCCTTGCTGGCGGACACGAGCTTCGCCGTTTGGCCGACACTGTCGCGCTCACCAGCATCAAGTGCGCACCAAAGGGGCATTTCGGCGAGCACAGCGGCGACCGACGCGCATGGTTGTCGTGGCGGTCGTAAGTTCATCTCCACACCCTGCTTTGCTCTCTGACCGACTGTGCTTCCGGGAAACCCGTACCATGTCAGCGCCCCGATAAAACACGGGCCAAAGCGCAATCCGAAAAAGCCTGCCCGGTCTTGATCCGGGATCCGAACCGGTTTTCGGACAAATTGCGCGTCAAATCAAAAGGCCAGAGCTGCATCCCGATTCAGTCAGAACGGATGCGGCTCTGGAAGCGAGCGGCGACGCGAGACGACCTGAAGACCTGTGGCTGTGGCGCTTGCTCGCACGGTGACCACCAATGGATCGCGAATGCCGTGACTTAGTTACAGTATCGTAGGCCGTTATCTGTAAAGTGGAAACCGGCCGACAGTTAAATCGGGCACACGCCCACACACGGAGCACGTAGACCGGGTTCAATTCCGCCGGTTACGCCTCTCGCGCACGATCCAGAGGAGCGATATGAAAAGTTTTTTGACGACACTTCTGATGGCGGTGGCGATCACCGTCGCCGCGCCGGTCAAGGCGGATGACGCGAACAAGCTGGTGACCATTGTCGGCACCGCCGAACCGCAAACCCAGCTCATGAGCATGGTGCTGAGCATGCAGGCAATGCAACAGGGCGCGTCGGTCTACATCCTGTTGTGCGGACCGGGCGGTGATCTCGCGCTCAAGCAAGCGCCGGCCAGCGCGACCGCCCCGCAGGAGCCGAAAGGCATGAGCCCGCAAGGCCTGATGCAGAAGATCATGGCGCAGGGCGGCACGGTCGAGGTTTGCGCGATCTATCTGCCCAACCAGGGCGTCGGCGCGGACGCGCTGATCGATGGCGTGGGCATGGCCAAGCCCCCGGAGATGGCGGCGCGGCTTCTTGAGGACGACGCGCGGATCATGTCGTTCTAACCCACATAAGGTCTTGAAAACACCAGGGGCGCTGGCTCAGCGAGGGGCAGCGCCCGGCGCGCGCGGTCATATGGCGACCTGTGGGCCTGGGCGATCAACTCCGCTGCAGCATGAGCATGAGGTTGTTCGCCGGCATCTCGATCACCTCGGCGAGGGCCAGACCCTCGGCACGCGCGGGCGCGGCTACGTCATCGACATCGCGCAAGCCCCAACCTGGATCGCGGTGGCGCAGCGCCGCGTCAAACTGCACGTTGCTCTGCGAAAGATAGTCGCCGCCGCGCGCGAAGGGTCCGTAGATCAACAGCCGCCCCTCCGGCGCGAGCAGCCGCCCCGCCCCGGACAACAGCCCCAGCGTCGCTTCCCACGGCGAGATGTGCAGCAGGTTGACCGCGACAATCGCGTCGAGCCCGGCCTCCATCGCTTCGGGCCAGGCCGGATTGGTGACGTCGAGATCAAGCGGCGGATGCAGGTTCGCGAGGCCCGCTTCGGCGACATGTGCGGCGATGCTGGGCCGCGCAGCCGGGTCTGGGTCGCTCGGCGTCCAGTCCAGCCCGGGAAACGACGTGGCAAAGGCGGCGATATGTTGCCCGGTCCCGCTGGCGACCTCCAGCGCGCGCCCTGACGCCGGCAAGCGCGGGCGCATCGCCGTGAGGATCGGTTCGGTATTGCGCGCCGCGCTCGGTGAGAATTGCTGGTCCATGACACCTCTCCTCGCCCTTTTTCGACGCCAGCGCGCACCGCATGTCAAGATCGGGATGGATCGGCTGTCCAGAAATGTTTACACTTCGCGCGCAAGCTGCGGGAGGGATCATGGGCCACGAAACCACGAACCTGACGCGCCGCACGGGCGGCGTGCTGGATGAGCCGGGGATTTTCGCGCCGGT
>CAYFVF010000139.1:0-5081 GCA_964346335.1 uncultured Hyphomicrobiaceae bacterium | reverse complement strand
GAGATCGACGCCGCCCTGGCCGACCGCTGGCGGTGGTTCCTCGCGCTCGGCGTCCTCGTCGAGCACCACCTTGACCACTTCGGCGGGGGCCAGCGCATTGACGATGAACGTCGCGGCATCGGGCGACCACTGGATGATGTCGATTTTCTCGCCCTGCAATTCGTTCACGACCGCTTGCACGCGGCTGCCACGCATGCCGACGCAGGCGCCGACGGGGTCGATGGATGTATCGTGCGATACAACTGCGATCTTGGCGCGGCTGCCGGGGTCGCGCGCAACCGACTTCAGCTCCACGACGCCGTCGTAGATTTCCGGCACCTCCTGCGTGAACAGTTTGGCCATGAATTCCGGGCGCGTGCGCGACAGGAAGATCTGCGGTCCGCGCGTTTCCGGGCGCACATCGTGGATGAAGGCGCGCACGCGGTCGCCATACTTGAACTGCTCGCGCGGCAGGGTCTCGTCACGGCGGATGATCGCTTCGGCGCGGCCCAGATCGACGATGACATTGCCGTATTCCACGCGTTTGATGACGCCGTTGACGATCTCGCCGATGCGGTCCTTGTATTCCTCGAACTGGCGTTCGCGCTCGGCCTGGCGCACCTTTTGCACGATCACCTGCTTGGCGCTCTGCGCGGCGACGCGGCCGAAGTCCAGCGGTGGAAGCGGCTCAGCGATGTAATCGTCGACAGCGGCCTCGGGGTTGCGCGCCAGCGCATCTTCCAGCGAAATTTCGGTCGAGTCGTCCTCCACTGCCTCGACCACGCGCAGCAGCCGCGCCAAGCGCGTCTCGCCGGTTTTCGGGTCGATTTCCGCGCGGATCTCGCTGTCGGCGCCGTAGCGCGCGCGCGCCGCCTTCTGGATCGCATCTTCCATGGCCGCGATCACGAGTTCCCGGTCGATCGACTTCTCCCGCGCGACCGCATCAGCGATCTGCAGCAGCTCCAGCCGGTTCGCGCTAACGCCGTATTGTGCCATTCACGTCTCTCCTGGTGAGATCAGCCCGCAGGCTGAACTGAGCCTTAGTCTCAAACACTGCCTTTGCCGCTGCCGCCGGGTGCGTCCACGTCGCTATCGTCCACGATGATGCCGCGCCGGGCCTGCGATTCGGCCAGCAGCGCATCGGTCATCACCAGCTTGGCGTTGTCGATCAGCGAAACGGGGAACCCAAGAATGTCCGCGTCGCTTCGTCCGTCCATCGTCACGGCGAGGCGAACCTCGCCCGTGTCGGCATCGAAGCCCTCAATCACCCCGCGAAACCGCTTGCGCCCATCGACAGGCTCGCGCAACTCCAGCTTGGCTTCCTGCCCTGCCCAGCTCTCAAAATCCGACGGGCGCACCAGCGGGCGGTCAATGCCCGGCGACGATACCTCCAGATGGTAGCGCCCCGGGATCGGGTCATGCGCGTCCAGGAGCGGCGAAATCGCCCGGCTTGCATCCGCGCAGTCCTCGACAGTGACGTCGCGGTCGGCGTGGTCGATCATGATCTGCACGGTCGCACCGTCGCGCTCGGAGACCAGAGCCCGCACGAGCCGCAAGCCGAGATCCGCCAGCACCGGCTCGGCGAGCGCGGCAATGTCCGCAGCCGCCCCGGTTTCGCGGGTGAAACGGCGGTTCGCGTCGCTGTCTGCCGAGTGGTGGGACGAATGCGCTGGCACGGCTATCGGGTCTCCTCATGGTCGCGCGGTATTCAGGTGCGCCACAAACAAAAAGAGTGGACCCCGTCAAGGGCCCACCCCGTCGGTTCTGATCGGTGGTCACTCGACCATATCGTAGGCGAAGCCGCGCGAATATGCAACGCTCGGGTGGCCCCAAAGATGGCAAAAATGTGTACGCCCGCAGATTGGTGCGCGATCAGCGCCGTTGGAAGCGCAAATAATTACAGCGCCGGCCAGCCGCCAGCGCCTTGCCCTCGTAGCGGGTTTGCGGCCAGTCGTCCGGGCGGGCGCGCCAGTCGGCAGGCCGTCGGGCCGTCCAGCGGAACGAGCCCTCGCGCCGGAAGGCGAGCAGCGCCGTACGCGCATAATCACCGATGTCGGTGGCAAACCGCAGTTCCGCGCCAGGCCGCATGACGCGCGCGAGCAAGGCGATGTTTTCCGCGCGCAGGAATCGGCGCCTGCGGTGGCGGCGCTTGGGCCAGGGATCGGGGAACAGGATAAAGGCCCGGTCGATAGCGGCGGCCGGCAGCCAGTCCAGCAGCGCCAGCGCATCATCCGGGTAAACGCCGATGTTCGCCAGCCCTTCTTCTTCGACGGCAGCCAGCACCTTGGCAACGCCATTGATATAGGGTTCGCAACCGATCAAGCCGGCCCGCGGGTTATGCCGCGCCTGCCAGAGCAAATGCTCGCCCGCCCCGAAGCCGATTTCCAGCCAAACTTCCTCGACCTGCGTGTCGAAAAGGCTGGTCAATGGCTCCGGCGGCGGGCGCGACAGATCCGGCTGCAAGCGCGGCAGCATGGTTGTGACGAGTTGCTCCTGGCGCGGCGAGAGCTTGTGGCCCTTACGCCGGCCGAAACTGCGTTCGCCCAGGGGCTGGCGTGCGCTTGCAGGCATGGTTCAAGGCGGGGTGATCACCCGCTGGCTTACGTGAGAGCGGCCTTCAAAGGCTCGACAAGGTCCAGCTTTTCCCAGGAAAAGCCGCCGTCGTTGTCAGGCTGGCGGCCGAAATGGCCGTAAGCGGCGGTGCGCTTGTAGATCGGCCGGCCAAGCTGAAGGTTGTTGAAGATGCCGATCGGGCTGAGGTCTATGACTTCACGGATCGCCGTGTCCAGCTTGAGTTCGTCGACGCGGCCCGTGCCATGAAGGTCGGCATAAATCGCGAGCGGCTTTGCGACGCCAATCGCATAGGCAAGCTGGATCGTGCATTTTTCCGCCAGCCCGGCCGCGACGACGTTTTTCGCCACGTAGCGCGCGGCATAAGCCGCCGAGCGATCCACCTTTGACGGGTCCTTTCCGGAGAATGCCCCGCCGCCGTGCAGCGCCGCGCCGCCGTAAGTGTCGACAATCACCTTGCGCCCGGTCAGCCCCGCGTCGCCTTCCGGCCCGCCGATCACGAAGCGTCCGGTGGGGTTAACGTAGAACTCGTCTTCGTCGCACATCCATTCAGGCGGAAGCACCTCTTCCACGAAGCTGCGCGCGATTTCGCGGATGCGCTCGTTGGTGGCGTCCTCGGTGTGCTGGGTCGAGACAACCACGGACTGCGCGCGAACCGGCTTGCCGTCTTCGTATTCAAGCGTCACCTGGCTCTTGGCGTCCGGGCCGAGCTCCGGGACACGACCGGAATGGCGCGCCTTCGACATGTTCAGCAGGATCTTGTTGGCGAAGTCGATCGGCGCCGGCATCAGTGATTCGGTCTCGTTGCACGCGTAACCGAACATGATGCCCTGGTCGCCCGCGCCCTGATCTTCTTCGTTCTCGCGGTCGACGCCCATCGAGATGTCAGCCGACTGCTCATGGACGTAGCATGCGACGTCCGCATCGCGCCAATGGAAGCCGGGCTGTTCGTACCCGATTTCGCGAACCGTCTCGCGTGCCAGTTGAACCATCGTGTCGTGGTCCACCTTTTCTGGCCCCTTGGTCTCGCCGAGCAGGATAATGCGGTTGGTGGTAACGGCCGTTTCGACGGCGACGCGCGATTTTGGATCGGCAGCGAGAAACGCGTCGACAACGGCATCGGAAATCTGGTCGCAGACCTTATCGGGGTGGCCTTCTGAAACCGATTCGCTCGTGAAGAGATAGTTTCTATGGCTCACACGCACCTCCTAGTCAGTTACTCAGACGGGCAGACGTCAAGCCACGTCACCTGGCGCCCGTCGTGCCAGGCACATGAAGCAGCGGCGAAGCGATTTCCGCCGCGCTATCGAGAAGATTGGTGCAGGATCACCCGGCTTCGTCCTGCTGTTCGGCTTCGGCCATGGCGCGCACCATGTCGACGATCGACTTGCGCACCTTGGGGTCCTTGATGCGGACGAACGCGCGGTTCAGCTCAACGCCTTCCCGGCTGTCGAGGAAATCCATGACGTAGGTCTCCGAGTTCGGCTCGGCAAAACCGCCTGCCTGAGCGGCCGATGCAGGGGTTTCGAGGCCCTCGAAAAAGAAGCCGACCGGAACGTTGAGAACCTCAGCAAGTTGAAACAGGCGGCTGGCCCCGATCCGATTCGTGCCCTTTTCATATTTTTGTATCTGCTGAAATGTCAAACGCATTTGCTCGCCAAGACGCTCCTGGCTCATGCCGATAAACATGCGCCGAAGCCTTACGCGGCTGCCTACGTGAACGTCGATATGATGCGGTTTGCGTGCTGCAACGGGGGGGCGCTCTTCCGCCTTTGGCAGGCTTCCCGTCATCTCTTCAGTGGTTTTCTTGGCCGTATACCCGGCCTGTGCTTCGCGATCACGCGCCATTCCTCGTCCCCCACACTCGTTAATGCCCAGCGTCACTGTACACAATTTCAAGGTTGTAGATAGCCCGGAATACAGCGTCAACTAAACGTTAAGGTGGAAAGCGGCGCGGATTACGTCCTGGTTAAGGGCATTTCTTGAGGCGTTAAGTGGCTTTAGCTGCGTCTGCCCTGTGGCGTGATCCGGTGTAGCACAAGGGCAACAAGTGCGCCCGCAATGAGGATAATGAAGGGGATCGCGGTGCCCATGCGCGCATGAAGCGGCGCAGAGAGCGCGGCGGGCAACGCTGTGTCGATCGTGCCCGTTTCACCGAGCGCCAAAGTCTCGCGCAGTTCGCCGCGCGGCCCGATCACCGCGGAGATGCCGGTGTTCGCGGCCCGGATCACGGGCAAACCTTCTTCCACCGCGCGCAGTCTTGCCTGGTGCAAATGCTGGTAGGGGCCGGCCGTTTCTCCAAACCAGGAATCGTCGGTCAGGTTCAAGAACCAGGCCGGGCGCGCAGCCGGCGTCACCGCGCCGGGGAAAATGATTTCGTAGCAGATCAGCGGCGTGACCGGCGGAAGTCCGGGCAATTCCAGCGTGTTGAGGTGCGCACCTGCCGCGAACCCGCCGGGCAGGTTGGTGAGTTGGCGGATACCAAGCGCTTCGAGCGTTTCCTGAAAAGGCAGATATTCGCCGAACGGCAC
>CAYFVF010000138.1:0-5099 GCA_964346335.1 uncultured Hyphomicrobiaceae bacterium | reverse complement strand
GGAACGGCGTCGAGCCGTGCGACGCGAAGCCCATGAAGGACCGCGACATCTTCGATTTCCTGGGGTTCGAATAATGCCGACTTCGACCTACATCGCGCGGCGCGGCCGCCTCGGTGAATACTTCGACAAGACCGCTGTCGAGGCGTGGGCGCGGCTCACGACCGATGCGCCGGTCAGCCGCATCCGCGCCACGGTGCGCGCGGGCCGGGACCAGATGCGCCAGACGCTTCTGGACTGGCTCCCGGCGGACATGAGCGGGCTGCGCCTGCTCGATGCTGGCTGCGGCACCGGCGCGCTGTCGGTCGCTGCGGCGGAGCGTGGCGCGCACGTGGTCGCGGTTGATCTGTCTCCCTCGCTTGTCGAGTTGGCGCGCGAGCGTGCGCCCGAGAATTTCAGCAGCGGTGGCGCCATCGACTTCCAGGTCGGCGATTTCATCGACCCGGGCCTCGGGCGTTTTGATTATGCCGTGGCGATGGACTCGCTGATCCACTATACCGGCGGGGATATTGCCAGGGCGCTGGCGCAACTAGGCGCGCGCACGGATACGGCGATCCTGATGACCTTCGCCCCGCGCACCGCCCTGCTCTCCACCATGCACACCGTTGGCAAGCTGTTCCCGCGCTCGGACCGCGCGCCCGCGATCGAGCCGATCAGCCACGCGCGGCTGACGCGCCTTGTCGCGCGCGACAGCGATCTCGCCGGCTGGCAGGCGCGGCGCACCCGGCGGATCAATAGCGGCTTTTATACCTCGCAAGCCCTGGAGCTGGTGCGCGCATGAAGCGGCTGAACGCACAACTCGCCAAGCAGTGGATGGCGCTCGGCCCGCAGTTTCTGCCCTTCGCAGACGCCGCGACGCCGGAGCTGCCGCTTGCGCGCTTGTTGCGGCTGTCCTTGTTCCAGATCTCGGTCGGCATGGCGGTGGTGCTGCTGACCGGCACGCTGAACCGCGTCATGATTGTCGAGCTGGGCGTCCCGGCGTGGCTGGTCGCGCTCATGGTGTCGATCCCGCTCGTGTTCGCGCCGCTGCGCGCCTTCATCGGCTACAAGTCCGACACGCATCGCTCGTTCCTGGGCTGGCGGCGAGTGCCATATATCTGGTTTGGCAGCCTGTTGCAGTTCGGCGGGCTGGCAATCATGCCATTTGCGCTGTTGATCCTGTCGGGCGACACAACCGGGCCGGTCTGGATCGGCGACGTTGCGGCTGCGCTTGCGTTCCTGCTGGTCGGCGCGGGGCTGCACACCACCCAGACCGCCGGGCTGGCGCTCGCGACCGATCTCGCGCCGGAGAGGACGCGCCCGCGCGTTGTGGCGCTGCTCTACGTGATGCTGCTGCTCGGAATGTTCGCCAGCGCGCTCATCTTCGGCGCACTCCTTGCGGACTTCGCGCAGCTCAAGCTCATCCAGATCATCCAGGGCGCTGCCGTTCTCACGATCGTCTTGAATGTCGTCGCCTTGTGGAAGCAGGAGGCGCGCGACCCGGCGAAAACCGCTCATGAGCGCCCGCGTCCCTCGTTCAGCGAGACATGGCGCAGCTTCACCGAAGGTGGACGGTCCGGACGCATCTTCCTTGGTGTCGGGCTGGGCACGGCGGCGTTCGCGATGCAGGACGTCTTGCTGGAGCCCTACGGCGGCGAAGTGCTGGGACTGTCCGTTGCCGCGACAACCGCGCTGACCGCCATCTGGGCGGGGGGAATGCTTGTCGGCCTCGCTTACGCCGCGCGCGCGCTGAGCCGCGGATCAGACCCGTTCCGCCTGGCGGCGCTGGGCGCGCTGATCGGTGTTGCCGCTTTCGCAGCGGTCGTATTCTCCGGTCCGCTGGAATCCGCCACGCTATTCCGCGCCGGCACAGCGCTCATCGGCTTCGGCGGCGGTCTGTTCGCTGTCTCCACGCTGATCGTCGCGATGGAACTGGCGGAAGGCGGTCACGGCGGCCTGGCGCTCGGCGTCTGGGGCGCGGTCCATGCCACGGCAGGCGGCACGGCGATTGCGCTGGGCGGCATTATCCGCGACCTGGTGTCGGCCGCGGCCGAGAGCGGCGCGCTCGGGCCGGGACTGACGGATAGTCATGTTGGCTACAGTGTCGTTTATCACATCGAAATTCTTCTTCTTTTCGCAACGCTCGTTGTCATCGGCCCGCTTGTGCGGCGCACGAACAGCCGCGTGCGGCAGCGCAAGTCCCAGTTCGGTCTGGCGGAATTCCCAGGCTAGGGATTTTTACACGGAGGCTAAGCCATGGAACTCATTGGAGACATCACCAGCTACATAGATGTGGCGCAAGTCGTGCTGTATGCATTCTGGATCTTCTTCGCAGGCCTGATCTTCTACCTGCGCCGGGAGGATCGCCGCGAAGGCTATCCGCTGGAATCCGAAATCACCGGTAAAGCCGACGAAGGCTCCTGGGGTCTTTGGGTGCCACAGCCGAAGGTGTACCTCCTGCCGCACGGCGGAACCGCCATGGTGCCGAACGGCCGCAGCGATCCCGACCCTGCCAAATTGGAGCCGGTTGAGGCATGGTCCGGCGCACCGCTGGAGCCGACCGGCAACCCGATGCTCGATGGCGTTGGCCCGGGCTCATACGTGATGCGCTCGGACGAGCCGGAGATCATGGAGGACGGCTCGGCAGTGATCGTACCGCTGCGCGTGGCCACGGATTATTCGATTGCCGAGGGTGATCTGGACATTCGCGGCGTGAAGGTGCTCGGCGGGGATAACGAGGTGGCCGGCACCGTCAAGGATGTCTGGGTGGACCGGGTGGACCAGCTTATCCGCTATATCGAGATCGACCTGGCGGACGGCGACACGGCCTCCTCGCAGGAGGCGCCCGCAGACACAATAGTGCTCGCCCCGATGACCTTCGCCGACGTTCGCAGAGGCGGAACCGCGGAGCCATCGGTCAAGATCAACGCAATCTTCTCGCACCACTTCGCTGACGTGCCGCGCATCAAGCACCCGGACCAGATCACCTCGCTCGAAGAGGACAAGATCTCGGCCTATTACGGTGGCGGCACCCTTTATGCTGAGCCCTCACGCCTGGAGCCGATGATATGAGCAAGTATCACAACACCAAAGTCCGTGGCCTGCCCGGTGCATTGCCGGATGGCGAACATGTCCTCTGGCAAGGATCGCCCAACTGGCGCGCCTTCGCCGTGCGGGTCTTCCACACGCGCTTCGTCGCGGGATATTTCGCGGTCCTGATCGCGTGGAGCCTGTTCGAGACCGCGTGGATGGGCGGAACGGTCGTTGCAGCGGCCACCTCCGCCGCGTGGCTCACGCTCGGCGGCAGCCTGGCGCTCGGCTTCCTCGGCGTGCTCGCCTGGCTTTTCGCGCGCACAACCGTTTACACGCTCACCAACAAGCGTCTTGCGATGCGCTACGGCGTGGCGCTGCCGATGACAATCAATATTCCGTTGCGCTGCATCGATTCGGCCGGTTTGCGGGTGTTTCCCAACGGCACGGGCGATATTCCTTTCCAGTTGAAAGGCCCGGACCGCTTCGCGTATTTCCATCTCTGGCCCAACGCGCGGCCCTGGCACTACTCGAAGGCGGAGCCAATGATGCGCTCGATCCCGAACGCACAGGAAGTTGCCCAATCTATCGCCAGCGCGCTGAGCGCCGTGCATAGGACCGAGACGGCGGATGCAAGCGCACCGGCGCCCAAACAGGTGCGCACGGGCGTGAAGGCCCGCGGCCGCAAGCGCGCAGCCGCGCGTCCGCTCGCCCCGGCCGAATAGTCGAGGAACCTGCAAGCAGATGGGCGTGCCTCCGATGAGCGACAAATCCAAAAACGCCGGTGTTCCCCGCGCCGCTCTGATCGGCATCCTGTGCTTGATCGGGTTTGCCATCGCCGCGGTGCTCATGGGACAGGTCAACAACATCGGCCGCGTCACTATGCCGCCGAGCAGCGAAGTGGGGCAGATGACCCTGCGCTTCGTTGACCGGCCGGACGGCGCTGTCGAGGTCTACCGCGTCGAGGACGGCGAGCGCATCGAGGTCGTGGAGCCGGGAACTGGCGGGTTCATCCGCGGCGTTCTTCGCGGGCTGACCCGCGAGCGCAAGCTCAGCGGCGACACGTCGCGCGCGCCGTTTCTGCTGCGGCGCTGGGCCGATGGGCGGCTGACCCTGGAGGATCCGCAAACGGGACGTGTAATCGATCTTGGGGCTTTTGGGGTGACAAACGCGGGGGCGTTTGCAAAATTGATAACCTCTTCAAAGACCACCGAATGATGGATGTCACGATGACCGCCATAGCGTATGACAACCCCCTACCCCAAACGGGCTGGCTGTTTCGCAAGAAGTTCGAATTGCCATGCACGGTCCGGGTGGATCACAAGTTCGAGAGCCTGCACGCCGAAGTGGATTTTGGACAAGTGGTCGATATCCATCCTGGCGATGAGGTGATCGTGCACGGCCAGCCGATCTTCGTGCCTTACGGGCAGACGCACGAAGAGGAGCGCCGCGCTACCGTGATCCGCGCGACATGGCCGGAGCGGCTATGGACCCGGATGACCGGCGACTTCGAGTTCATGGAACTTTGCGAATTCAGCTTTTCGGAAGACAGGAGACTGTAAAGACATGTCTGTTGCTGAGGAAACGCCATACGTCCCGAACGAGACGACGCAGACGGCGCATGAGAGCACGGTGCTCAGCCCGCGCTTTTACACGACGGACTTTGAAAAGCTCGACAAGACCGATGTCAGCAATGTGCGCGGTGAGTGGGACGAACTGATCGCCGAGATGCGCTCGGACCCGAACAAGAATCATTTCGTGCGCGGCGAGGAGTGGGATCGGATTGATCTGGACGCGCTGCCCGAGGATTTGCGCAAGGAGTTGACGGATTTTCTGGTGTCCTCGCTGACGGCGGAATTTTCCGGATGCGTGCTGTACGCGGAAATGAAGAAGCGTGGCACCAACCCGGATGTGTGTGAACTCTTCAAGTACATGAGCCGCGACGAGGCCCGCCATGCCGGTTTCATCAACGATGCGCTCAAGGACTTCAATATCGGCGTGGATCTCGGCTTCCTGACGAAGTCGAAGAAATATACCTTCTTCCAGCCGAAGTTCATCTTCTACGCGACGTACCTGTCCGAGAAGATCGGCTA
>CAYFVF010000137.1:0-5099 GCA_964346335.1 uncultured Hyphomicrobiaceae bacterium | reverse complement strand
TCAGCCCCGCTCGCGCAGTATCCGCGCCTTCTGCCGCTGCCAGTCGCGCGCTTTTTCGGCCTCGCGCTTGTCGTGCAGCTTGCGGCCCTTGGCCAGCGCGACCTGCACCTTGGCGACCCCACGCGGATTGAAATACAGCTTCAGCGGCACGAGAGTCATCCCCTCGCGCTCGGTCGCGCCGATCAGCCGGGCAATCTCGCGCTTGTGCATCAGCAGTTTGCGCGGACGCCGCTCCTCGTGGTTGAAGCGGTTGGCCTGCTTGTATTCCTGGATCGAGCTGTTGATGAGGTAGAGTTCGCCATTCTCCGGGCTGGCGTAGGATTCGGCGATGTTGGCCTTGCCCTCGCGCAGGCTCTTGACCTCGGAGCCTTCCAGCGCGATCCCGGCTTCGAATGTCTCGATGATATCGTAGCTGTGACGGGCCTTGCGGTTCTCGGCCACGGACCGGCGGACCGGCTCTTCCTTTTTCTTGTTCATGGTTCGCTCTTACCGGTTGTAATCCGGCTTCAGGCCACGCCGGCGAGTTCCAGCGCGCGCTCGACCGCCCGCTTCGAGCTATCACTCAGGCGCGCAAGCGGCGGGCGCACGTCATCCCGGCAAAAGCCAAGCACCTGGGCGGCATACTTCACGGGCGCCGGGCTTGATTCAATGAACAGCGCGTCATGGAGCGGCATCAGGCGGTCATGCAGCTTCAGCGCCGTGGTATAGTCGCCAGCCTCGCAGGCATTGTGGAAGCGCGCGCATAACTCGGGCGCGACATTCGCCGTCACGGATATGCACCCGTGCCCGCCATGCGCGTTGAACCCCAGCGCCGTGGCGTCCTCGCCGGAGAGCTGTACGAAACTCTCGCCCATCGCCGCGCGCTGATGACTGACGCGCGCCATGTTCGCTGTCGCGTCCTTAACCCCTATGATGTTCGGCAGTTCATACAGCCGCGCCATCGTCTCGACGGACATGTCAACAACGCTGCGCCCCGGTATGTTGTAGATGATGACCGGGATGTCCACCGCATCGTTGATCGCCTTGTAGTGCTCAAACAGCCCCTGCTGGGTGGGCTTGTTGTAATAGGGCGTGACGATCAGCGCGGCATCGGCCCCGGCTTGCAAGGCATGTTCGGTAAACTCGATCGCCTCGACCGTGCTGTTGGATCCCGTCCCCGCGATTACCGGGACGCGCCCGGCGGCCTGCGCGATGCACGTTTCGATAACGTATTTGTGCTCGCCATGGGACAGCGTGGGCGATTCGCCAGTGGTGCCAACCGGCACAAGACCGTGCGTACCCGCCACGATTTGCCGATCGACGAGCGCGCGAAACGCTTCTTCATCCACGCGGTTGTCGCGAAATGGCGTGATGAGCGCGGTGAACGAGCCTCTGAACATCGGGAATCCTTGATTGATGATGCTTGACGCGACGATAATGAACTGTCCGGGTTGGGGCAATACTGGTGCTGCGCCCATACCAGCCATGATTATGCCGGATTCCTGCCGCTTGCCTGCGAAGGCCGTTGGCGGCCGTCTGCGGGGATTGGTGGAAACGGTTAATCGCGCGCGCAATCGGCCGGTCTCATGCCGGGTTTTGCGGCATTGTCGTTGAGTAACGAAAAACGGGACGGATGGGGAAGAATTCTCAAAAAACCTCCGGCGCGGGCGGTGCGCGCTTCGGATGGTTGCTCGCCAGCGCGGCGGTGATCGGTTCCGCTGCGGGCCTGGCTATCGGGCTGCAGCCGTGGAGCGGCGATGAAGATCGCATCGCGGCCGTCGCTCCGGAAAGCGCCGCGCGCCCGGAGCCTGAACCGGTCAAGCCGGCGACACCGCAGCCATCGCGTGCCGTGGAGATCGAGGTCAAGCCGCTACCCAAAGCCCCTGTCGTCGGGGTCGCGGAGCCGACACCCTCCGCTGACCTTCCCGCAACGCCCGCCCGCAAGTTTCCGCCGCCTCAGCACGAGCCAAGGATCGCGTCACTCGCGCAGCCGAGCCCGCCAGCCGGTGCCGAAGACGTGCAGCCCAAAGGGCTTGACCGCGTCGCCATCAACGACCGGCTTGATCAGATCGAGCGAATCCGGATTTCCGACGACGATGTCGATCTGCTGAAGGACGCCGTCCGGCTGTTTTACAAGGATCGCTTCGACGCCGGGAAGCCGCTGATCGCAAGGATCGAGGACCGGACGGCCCGGCGGATCGCCAGGTGGTACTACCTGCGCTCAAGCAAGGGACATGCGCCGCTCGCCGAATTTGCGGCCTTCCAGCGGGCACATCCGAATTGGCCCAGCGAACATCTGTTGCGCCGCAACGCCGAGTTGTCGGCGCTGGTCAAGCAGCCGCCGGCCGAGGAAGTCGTCGCGTTTTTTGCCGACTCCCCGCCAGTGACCGGGGCGGGCAAGGCGGCGCTGGGCGCAGCTTATCTGCAGGCGGGTGAGACCGAGCGCGCCACGGCGCTGATCCGCGAAGCGTGGCGGCAGCACGAGTTGCATGAAGATGCGCAAGAGGCTATCCGCGAGCGGTTTGACAAGCTGTTGCGCAAATCCGACCACAAGGCCCGTGCCGATTGGCTGCTCGCGCAGGATGAGCGCGACCTCACCGACGATTCGCGCCGCCTCAAGACCGAACTCGACAAGCTCGACCAGCAATCGCTGGATGCGCGCGTGGCCGAGGTGCGCCGCTCACGCAGGGCTGGCGGGCTACTGACGCGCCTTGATGCCAAGGTCAAGACCCAGCCCGAGGTGCTGTTGAGCCGCGTGCGCTGGCTGCGCAGGCATGACAACGATGAAAAAGCCTGGCGGTTGATGGGTATGGCGGCGGAAAGCGACGCCGCGGTGGTGGCCCCGAACGCCTGGTGGCAGGAGCGGCGCATCCAAACGCGCACCGCGCTCAATGCCGGCAAGCCGGAACAAGCGTACGGAATTGCACGCGGCCACGGCGGGGCCACGGGCGATGACCTGCATGAAGCCGAATTCCTCGCGGGCTGGATTGCATTGCGCTTCCTCGACAAGCCGGAGGCCGCCAAAACCCATTTCGCCAACTCGCGCGCGGGCGCGGACCTGCCCGCCGATTTTGCCCGCAGCGATTACTGGTCCGGGCGCGCCGCGTTGCGCCTCGGCGAGACGGCGACCGCAGAGCGGCATCTGAGCGAAGCGGCGCGTCACTTCCACACCTACTATGGCCAGTTGGCCCGGCTTGCGCTGGGCGAGAAAGCCGAACCGATCATCTTTCGCCAGCCGGCGCGGCCCACGCAGGCAGACATGGATCGCTTCGTTGCGCGCGACGTGGTGCGCGCGCTGCCGATCTCGCGGCAGGCGGATTTCGCCGCGTTCCTGACGCTGTTCCTGTACGAACTGGCCCGCGACCTGGAATCCCCCGGCGAAATGACGCTCGCTGCTGAACTGGCCAAGCGTGTGGCGCCACCCAACGCGGTGGTGCGCTTTGGCAAGGTCGCGCTTAACCGGGGCTTCCCGGTCGAGGTCTATGCCTACCCGACGGACATCCCCGAATTTGAAATGCTGTCTGGTGCTGCGCCGGTTGATCGCGCGCTGATGCTCGCGCTTGCCCGCCAGGAAAGCGAGTTCAACCCCGAGGCGGTCAGCAGCGCTGGCGCGCGTGGCCTGATGCAGCTCATGCCCGCCACGGCGCGGATGATGGCGCGGATCAGCCATCTCGGCTATAGCCGCTCGCGCCTGAATGACCCTGAATACAACGCCAAGCTGGGTAGCGCTTACATGCGCCGGTTGCTCGACCGGTTCGACGACTCCTACGTCATGATGCTGGCGGGTTATAACGCCGGGCCCGGGCGCGTGAACCAGTGGATCAAGCTGTTCGGCGATCCGCGACGACCGGAGATCGACCCGGTCGATTGGGTGGAGCGCATCCCGTTCACCCAGACACGGGTTTACGTCCACAAGATCATGGAGAGCGTGCAGGTCTACCGCGCCTTGTTGGAGGGAGAAGCAGCGGCGGAGACCACGCTGGCGACCGACCTGCATCGCGGGCGCAGGACCGCCGCGCCCGCCCCGATTTACGCGGGCACGTCCATGAATTAAGACGGGCGCGACCAACACGCTCAACCCGCCGACCCCGTCCGAGGGAACGCCCGCATGACCGACACACCCACGCGCGCCCGCGCTTACGGCCAGACTTGGCGCGATCTCTATTACACCTCGTTCGACGGGCTGCGGCTGCGCGTGCGCCACTATGGTCAGCCGGGCAGCGATACCCGCCCGGCCGTCTGCCTCGCCGGCCTGACGCGAAATTCGAGTGATTTCCACCGGCTCGCCACGCATCTGGCGGGCAGCCGTGACGCCCCGCGCGAGGTGTTCGCGCTGGATTATCGCGGTCGCGGCCTGTCGGACCACGACCCGGACTGGCGCAATTATTCGCCGTTCACCGAACTACTCGACACGCTCGACTTCATGGCAACCGCCAACCTGCACGACGCGGCGGTGATCGGCACCTCGCGCGGCGGGATCATCGCGATGATGATGGCGGTGGTGCGCCCGGGCATGATCGGCGCGGCGGTGCTCAACGACATCGGCCCGGAGATTGGCACCGCCGGGCTGGCGCGGATCATGGGCTATGCCGGCAAGATTCCGGTTCCAGCGGACTGGCATGAGGCCGTCGAACTCGTTCGCCAGATCAACGAACGGTTCTTCACGGACATGAGCGCGGAGGACTGGGAGGCGCTGGCGCGGCAATCCTTCAACGAGACCGAGGATGGCCGCCCCGCGTCAAGTTATGATCGCCGGATCGCGAAAGCGCTGTCCCAGATCGACATATCCAAACGCATCCCGGACATGTGGGCGTATTACGATGCGCTGGGCCATGTGCCGCTGATGATCCTGCGCGGCGAGAACACGGACCTGTTGCCCGCGAGCACGTTCGAGGAGATGAAACGCCGGCATCCGGGCGCGACCGCGCTCACCATTCCGGCGCAGGGGCATCCGGTGCTGTTTCTGGATCGCTTCAGCATCGGCGAGGTCGGGCGGTTCCTCGCTGCCAGTGATCCCGCGCGCGTGAGCTATCGCCCGATCCCGTACGACCTCTATCCCGCGGCATAAAAAAAGCCGCCCGCGCAAGCACGGGCGGCCGATCATGCATTCCGGTGTGCTG
>CAYFVF010000136.1:0-5143 GCA_964346335.1 uncultured Hyphomicrobiaceae bacterium | reverse complement strand
ATCCTGCAGCGGCTTGAGCGCTTGCATCCCAAATTGATCGACCTGTCACTCGGGCGGATCGAACGCCTGGCCAAGGCGCTTGGCAACCCGCAGGACCAGCTTCCGCCGGTCATCCACGTGGCGGGCACGAATGGCAAGGGATCGGTGATCGCTTATCTCAAGGCGATGCTGGAGGCGGCCGGTCTGGGCGTTCATGTCTACACTTCTCCGCATCTACGCAGCTTTTCGGAGCGCATCTGCCTGGCGGGGCCGGACGGCGCGCAGCCGATCAGCGAGGACGCGCTGACCGACCTGTTGGCGCGCGTGGAAGACGCGAATGCGGGCGAGCCGATCACGTTTTTCGAGATCACCACCGCGGCGGCTTTTCTTGCCTTTGCGGAAACGCCGGCGGATATCGTGATCCTTGAGACGGGCCTCGGCGGCCGGCTCGATGCGACAAACATCATCGATACACCCGCTCTGACCGTGATCACACCCGTCTCGATCGACCACTGCGCGTTTCTCGGCGACACGATCCCGGAAATCGCGGGCGAAAAGGCGGGGATCGTGAAACCGGGCGTTCCCTGCGTCCTCGCGCGCCAGCCCGACGATGCTCTGGATGTGATTGTCCGGCGCGCGTCTGACCGCGGAGCACCAATCCTTGCTGGCGGCACGGCGTGGGATGCCTTCGAGCAGCATGGCCGGCTGGTATTTCAGGACGCGAATGAACTTATTGATTTGCCGCTGCCGCGCTTGATCGGCCGTCACCAGATCGACAATGCGGGTATCGCCGTCGCGGCCGCGCGGCACCTGCCCGGCTTTTCGATCACCGAGCAGGATATCTCGGTGGGGCTGAACAACGTTGCATGGCCCGCGCGACTTGAGCGGCTTGGGCCGGGCGCACTGCACGCGCTGACCTTCCCGAACTCCGAGCTGTGGCTGGATGGCGGGCATAACCCCTCTGCGGCCCAGGCGCTGGCCGGCGCCATGGCGGAACTGGAAGAGCGGGTCCCATGCCCGCTGCATCTGATCGTCGGCATGATGTCGAACAAGGACGCGGGCGCGTTCCTCGGGTCGTTCGAGGGGCTGGCGGAATTCGTTTCGACAGTCTCGATCCCTGGACAGCCGAACGCATACACGGCCGACGAACTCTCCGCTATGGCGCGTCATCAGGGCTTGTTCGCCGAGCCGGCACGCGATCTTGAGGATGCGTTCAATTTGAGCCGCAGCGTTGGTCAGGGGCCGATCCGCATTCTGATGACTGGCTCGCTTTACTTCGCGGGGAAGGTTCTGGAAGCCCATCATCACGGGCTCGCCCGGATCTAATCCGCGCGGGGCGGCGACACCACCGTGACGCCATCGTGCTGCGCGATGCCGGCACCGTAGACCACCCGCTCGCCTTCCACCCAGGCGCCCCCGCTTGCCACCATCCGCACGGCCCACGGATAAAGCTGGTGTTCCGCGCGCAGCACCCGCGCCGCGAGCGTTTCGGCATGGTCACCCGGCAGGACAGGCACGCCCGCCTGCGCGATGATCGGTCCGGCATCCATTTCAGCGCGCACCATATGCACGGTGCATCCGCTGATCCGCACGCCCGCGGCCAAAGCGCGCTCATGGGTATCGAGGCCGCGAAACGCGGGTAGCAGCGACGGGTGAATGTTCAGGTGCCGGTCGCGCCAGGCCTCGACGAAATCCGGCGTGAGGATGCGCATGAAGCCGGCATTACAGATCAACTCGATGTTGGCACTGCGCAGAGCTTTATCCAGCGCGTGCTCGAAGGCGGCACGTCCTGCAAAGCGCGTGTTGTCGATGACCATGGCGGGGATGCCGGCATCGGCGGCGAACTGGAGGCCGGGCGCGCCGGGCCGGTTGGAAATCACCAACGCAATCTCGGCTGGGTAGTCCGGCGCGGCGCAGGCCTCGATCAGCGCGGCGAGGTTGCTGCCCCGCCCGGAGATCAGCACGCCCAGCTTCGTGCGTCCGTTCAGCTCTGCCATGCAACCGTGCCGGTGTGGAATATGGGCGGCTCTTCGCGCGGGACAATCTTCCCGATCGCGTAAGGCGCTTCGCCAGCGTCGCGCAACGCGGCCATCACCGCTTCGGCCTCGTCCGCGCCCGCGATAATACTCATGCCGACGCCGCAATTGAAGGTGCGCAGCATTTCCGCGTTATTGATGTCGCCTTCGCGCGCCAGCCAGCCGAAAACCGGTTGGGGTTTCAGCGCGGACAGCTCGATATGGGCCGCCAGCGCGCCGGGCAGCACGCGCGGCAAGTTCTCGGGCAGGCCACCGCCGGTAACATGCGCCAGCGCCTTGATTCCCGCAGGCAGCGCGGCGAGCACGGGGCGCACATAGATGCGCGTGGGCGTGAGCAGCGCCGCGCCGAGCGTTTGACCCGGCGCAAACGGCGCGGGCGCATCCCAATTCAGCCCGGCATCGGCCACCACTCGGCGCACCAGCGAAAAGCCGTTTGAATGAACGCCGGAGGAGGGCAGGGCGATGAGGATGTCGCCAGCCGCCAGGTTATCCCGCGGCAACATGGCCCCGCGCTCAACCGCCCCCACCGCAAAGCCCGCGAGGTCATAGTCCTCTCGCGCGTACATCCCCGGCATCTCGGCGGTCTCGCCGCCAATCAGCGCCGCGCCGGCTTCGCGGCAGCCTGCGGCGACCCCGGCGATAACCGCCTCTGCCACGGCCGCATCCAGTGCGCCGCAGGCGAAATAATCGAGGAAGAATAGTGGTGTCGCGCCCTGGACGACCAGGTCGTTGACGCACATGGCGACGAGATCGATGCCAATGTCCGCGTGCTGGCCGGTCTCGATGGCGAGCTTGAGCTTGGTGCCCACGCCGTCCGTCGCCGCGACGAGGATCGGGTCGGTGAAGCCCGCCTGGGCCATGTCGAACAATCCGCCGAAGCCGCCAAGATCGGCCTGTGCGCCCGGGCGCGCCGTGGCTGCGGCAAGCGGCTTGATCGCACGCACCAGCCGGTCCGCCGCATCAATATTCACGCCAGCCTGCTCGTAGGTCAGCCCGGATTCGGGCCGTTCATCGGACATGGGGTTGCCCTTGTTTCGTGGTCGCGCCGCTGATTTGAGTTGCGCGGACGAGCCTGTTGGGTCAAGCGCAATCGTGGATAGCGGCACGGATGTGCGCGTATTTCCGCCGCACTCATTGCCGATAACTTGCCGAATTGGTAAGCCAGCCGCAACACAACCGTTTTGACCGTGAGAACCCGCGCCGAATGAGAAACGTCATCGCCATAAGCCTGTTCGCCGCCGTGTTCGCGTTCGTGATGCAAGCTGCGCACGCGCAAACGCCGGTTTACACCGTCGCCAAGGTGGCCGTGAACACCGATGCCCAGGACGCCGTGACCGCCAAGGAGAAGGCCACGCGCGAGGGTGCGGCGCGCGCGTTCCGCTTGCTCGTGTCGCGCATGGTGGCGTTCGATGCCCATAACCGTCTGCCGGAGCTGAGCGCCGACGCGATTGAAGGCATGCTCGACGGCGTTGTCGTGCGCGAGGAGCGCTTTTCCAGCACACGCTATATCGCCAGCCTCGAGTTCACTTTCGATGCGGAGAAGGTGCGCGATCTGCTCAACCGGGTTGGGCTGCCCCACACGGATCAGCAGTCGCCGCAGGTCAAGCTGCTGCCGCTCGCCGGGGGCGAGGCGGCGGGGTCTGTCTGGCGCGACGCGTGGGATGGGCTTGACCTCGAACACAGTTTGACGCCGGTCGATCTGGCGCCCGCGCGTGCCGGTAACCTGCCCGAGGGCACCACGTTGACCCCTCAGGCGATGGCTGCGCTGCGCGACCGGCTCGGCGGGCCGCGCGTGGTACTGGCATCCGTGGCGCTCGATGATGACCGCGAGCGGATGCGCGTCGCTTTGCGCGGTGATGATGCCATCGGACCATTCGCCTTTTCGCAGTCGTTTCGCGTCTACGACGGCGATGTCGCGGCCTCGGCGCGCCAAGCCGCGGAGATTGCCCACATGGCGCTGGAGGCGCGGTGGCGCCTGACATCGCTGAAGAGCCAGGGCGCGCTCGACGGCCCCGCACCGCTGGAGCAGTTCCGGCTGACAGCCGCGTTCGACAGCCTCAAGACCTGGCAGGAGATGCGCGATGCGATCAACAGCCTGCCGGGCGCACAAGACGTTGAGGTGAAGTCCCTGTTCGCAGGCGGCGCGGAAGTCGTGCTATCCTTCCCCGGCGGGGCGGAGCGCTTCGCAAAGGCCGCCGGCGCACGAGGAATGACGCTCAATGAGAGCCGAGGCGAATGGATTTTGCGTCAGCGCTGATCTGCACTGGCTGCGCACGCGCGCCGGCGCAGCGTCTGATGGCGAGGGTCTCGTGTATCTGCCGAACCTGATAACGATCCTGCGGATCTTGCTGGTTCCCGTCGTTATCTGGCTGATCATCACCGGGGCCCACAGCGCGGCGTTCGCGGTGTTTCTGCTGGCCGGCATCAGCGACGGCGTGGATGGCTTTCTGGCGCGCCACTATAACTGGAAGACCGAACTCGGCGCGTATCTTGATCCGTTGGCCGACAAGCTGCTGCTGGTGGTGATTTACGTCACGCTTGGCCTGCTCGGGCACATGCCGGCTTGGCTCGTCATCGCGGTGGTCAGCCGGGACGTGCTGATCGTGGGCGCGGTGATGCTGTCGTGGATGCTGGACCGCGCCGTTGAGGTGCGCCCCTCCAAAATCAGCAAGGCGAACACCGCTGGACAGATCGTTCTCGCGGGCATGGTGCTTGCACAACTCGGCTTCGCGCCGGCGCTGGAACCGATTGTTACGCCGCTGACATGGTTTGTCGGCATCCTGACGCTGGTATCGGCGGCGGTGTACCTGACGCGCTGGATGCGGCACATGGCGTATTACGATGCGCTGGAAGACTAGCGCGGCGGTTGGCGGTCCGCAAAACTTGGGTCGAGCGTGTGATGACAAGCGAAGCCGGTGAAAACCGCGACAGGCAGCTGGCGCTCGATCTGCCGCATGTGCCCGCGCTGGATGCTGATGACTTCATGCTGAGCGCGTGCAACGCCGAGGCCATGCGCCTCATCGCAAGCTGGCCGGACTGGAGCGCGCGCTGCGCGCTTATCGCCGGGCCGGCAGGCGCGGGCAAGAGCCACCTCGTCAATGTCTGGCGCGAGCGCAGCGGCGCGTGGG
>CAYFVF010000135.1:0-5233 GCA_964346335.1 uncultured Hyphomicrobiaceae bacterium | reverse complement strand
TGGCGTTCTCGATGGGCGTGATCGCGCTGGGCGCGAAAATGGCCAAGGCCGACGGGGTCGTCACCAAGGACGAAGTCAGCGCGTTTAAGGAGGTCTTCAAGGTTCCCGACAGCGAGGTGAAGAACGTCGCCCGGCTGTTCAACCTCGCCAAGAAGGACGTGCGCGGCTACGACTCGTATGCCAAGCAACTGGCGCGAATGTTCCACGATGACCGCGAAACGCTGCAGGCGGTGCTGGACGGGCTGTTCCACATCGCCAAGGCCGACGAGGTGCTGCATCCGAACGAGGAGGAGTACCTTGCCTCTGTTGCCCGCATCTTCGGTTTCAGCGATACCGAATTCGCCTATATCCGCGCGCGCCACGTCCACGCGAAGGAGCGCAGCCCCTATGACGTGCTGGAGGTGGACCCTTCAGTCAGCAACGAAGAGCTGAAGAAGCGCTATCGCGAACTGGTGCGCGAGAACCACCCAGACAAGCTCATGGCGCGCGGCGTGCCCGAGGAGTTCGTCGAGATTGCCAACAAGAAGATTGCCGCAATCAACCAGGCCTATGATGAGATCGCGAAAGAGCGTGGGCTGTAGCTGGCGACGTGTTGGAGCGCAGACAGGTGTTGCGGGGGCTGGCGATCTTGGCAGGGGGCGCGGTATTCGCGGGCGCCATGTATCGCTGGTGGTGCGCCCGCCGGGGACGTCCGTTGCAAACCCCTGAAACACCGCTCGCGAGCAGGGTGAGGCCATCACCGAATTATGGAGCCCGCCGCGGCTGTGGCCGGCCCGACATGATCCTCGTTCACTATACGGGCATGGCCAATGCGAGGGCCGCCGAGCGCTGGCTTGCCAATCCGGAGTCGCGTGTTTCAGCGCACTACCTCGTCGACGACGACGGCACAATCACGCAGATGGTAAGCGAATCCCGGCGCG
Source organism: uncultured Hyphomicrobiaceae bacterium (assembly GCA_964346335.1). GTDB lineage: Bacteria > Pseudomonadota > Alphaproteobacteria > Rhizobiales > Rhodomicrobiaceae > Dichotomicrobium. Next base: position 4,313 of record CAYFVF010000135.1, on the reverse strand, counting down.
CCTGGCATGCCGGCGCCGCCGAATGGGCGGGTGAGCGCGATATCAACAGCGTGTCGATCGGCATCGAGATCCACAACTGGGGCCATGACGCGCCAGACGGTTTGCCACCTTATCCGCCTGCGCAAATGGACGCGGTCGCGGCGCTGTGCCGTGACCTCGCGGCGCGGTGGTCCGTGCCGCGCGAACGCGTGCTGGCCCATTCCGACGTTGCGCCGGAGCGCAAGCGCGATCCCGGCGAACACTTTGATTGGCAGTGGCTGGCGCAGCAGGGTGTCGGGCTTTGTGTGCCGCCCGTCCCTGTCGGTGATGATGACGGCTGGAAAGTCGGGGCGTTCTCGCCCGAGATTGCCGACTTCAAGGCCAAGCTCGCGCGCGTAGGCTACGGTGTCGATGCTGGACCGGCGCTGGATGCCCGGTGCGAGGCCGTCATTACAGCGTTTCAGCGCCGCTATCGACCCGCGCGCGTTGACGGCCGCGCCGACGCATCTACGCGCGAGACGCTCGACCAGCTGCTCGCCGCGCTCGCTGGCCAGCCCACGAGTTAAAGCCCGACCATCCGGCGAATATCCTCGGGCGTCGCCCCCGCCTCGCGCAAGGCCGCCAGGCTCATGTCGCCAGCACTTTTCGACAGCTTGCGGCCGGTATCGTCGAGGATAAGCCGGTGATGGTGATACTGCGGGCTGGGCAGGCCGAGCAGGCGCTGCAAGAGTGCATGCAGGTCGGTCGCGGCCTCCAGATCGGCGCCCCGGATCACGTGCGTGACGCCTTGAATCGCGTCGTCGACCACCGTGGCAAGGTGATAGCTGGCCGGGGTGTCCTTGCGCACGATGACGGCATCGCCCCATCGCTCGGGCCGCGCGGGACAGTCCCAAGTCCGCCCATCAAGATCGAAACCACGATAGCTCAGGGGCGTGCCCTCCACAGCCGCCATCGCACGCGCATTGTCGAGACGCAGCGCATGGGGGCGTCCTTCGGCGCGCAACCGCGCGATCAACTCCGGCGCGGCATCGCGATAAAGGCCGGGGTAGAGCGGCGCTCCATCCGGGTCGCATGCGGGCGTCTCAACGCCAAGTACGGCTGCGGCGATTTCCTTGCGGCTGGCGAAGCAGGGATATAGCAGACCGCGTTCGCGAAGTCGCGTGGCGGCCTCGCCGTAATTATCGAAATGCGCGGATTGGCGGCGCACCGGCTTCTCCCAGCGCAAGCCAAGCCAAGCAAGGTCGTCCAGGCTCGCGCGTTCATACTCGCGCGTGCAACGGGCCGTGTCGATATCGTCGATGCGCAGCAGGAAACGCGCGCCCATGGCCTGCGCTGCCTCGAACGCGTAAAGCGCAGCAAATGCATGGCCGAGATGCAGCCGGCCGTTCGGGCTTGGGGCGAAACGGACGACGGGGGAAGGTTGTGCGCCGGGGGCGGGCATCGCGAAGCGGGATTAGTGGTCTGCGCCCTGACCGAGCGCTTCGTCAAGGTATGGCCCAATCACCTCGTCCATCAGTTCGTCCAGCTTGCCCTCGAAGAAGTGGTTGGCGCCGTGAACAACTTCGTGCGTGATGGAGATGCCCCTCTGGCTCTTGAGCTTGGTGACGAGGCTGCGCACGGCTTCAGGTGGCGCAACGCGGTCAACATCGCCGTTGACGATCAGCCCGGAGGACGGACATGGCGCGAGGAAGCTGAAATCATACAGATTCGCCGGAGGCGCGACCGAGATGAAGCCCGCTATTTCGGGCCTGCGCATCAGAAGCTGCATGGAGATCCACGCGCCGAAGGAGACGCCCGCGATCCAGCATGAGCGCGCATCCGGGTTATAGACCTGCAGCCAGTCGAGCGCGGTGGCTGCGTCCGACAGCTCGCCGGGGCCGTTATCGAACAGGCCCTGGCTACGGCCCACCCCGCGGAAGTTGACCCGCAACACGGAGAAGCCGCGGCGTGCGAACGCATAATACAGGTGATAAACCAGCGGGTTGTTCATCGTCCCGCCAAACTGGGGATGCGGATGCAGGATCAGCGCCACCGGCGATTCTGCTTTCGGCTCGTGGTGGTACCGGCCTTCGAGACGCCCGGCAGGGCCGTTGATGATGACTTCAGGCATGAGAGACCATTGCTGTCCAAGCGGTTCTTGCGTGCAGCGCCCCCGGCGGATTGCGCCTCGTCGGCCTGGTCCCTGCGGCGCCAAGTTTTGTGTTGGCGAAGGGCCATCATACTTGACTGCTGCACTCAACTAATTTATTTGTCGCTTTAGAATGTTTCAAAGCACTCTAATATTGGTCTGTAGGGAGCTCGACCGCGTGTGTAGCATGGCGCGCGGGATAATTTGAATTGTTAAGTCGTGGCAGATGATCAGATTTCCGGCTCTGCCGCATCATCAACGGGAGTTTGAAGGCCATGCAGCTGAGCACCAAAGGGCGATATGCCGTCATGGCGATGGTTGATCTGGCCTCCCGCTCGTCGAAAGATCCTGTTCGCCTAGCCGCAATTGCCGAAAAGCAGCAGATTTCGCTCGCTTATCTGGAGCAGTTGTTCACGAAGTTACGCCGCGCTGGGCTTGTCAAGTCGGCGCGCGGGCCCGGCGGCGGTTATCGGCTGGCGCGCCGGCCTGAGCACATATTCGTTGCCGAGATCATGAGCGCGGTCGATGAGCCGATCAAGATGACGCGGTGCCATTCCGATAGCGAGGTTGCCTGTATCGGCAAGGTCGGACGGTGCCTGACGCATGACCTGTGGAGCGCTCTTGGGGACCATATTCTGGTTTTCTTGCAGACGGTGACGCTGCGCGATGTGCTGGATGGCGGGCTGGCGCTGAGCGAGGGGGTATTTTCGCCTCGGATGGGCGCGTGCGCCAGGCTGGAAGAGGCGATTGCGGAATGATCCGGGTTCGCTGTTATTTCGATCATAACGCCTCATCGCCGTTGAGGCCGGAGGCGCGCGAGGCGATGGTCAGTGCGCTCGATCTGAGCGGCAACGCCTCCTCGGTACATGCTGAAGGCCGAGCCGCACGTGCGCTCATCGAGGATGCACGCGAGCAGGTGGCCCGGCTTATCGGTGCGGATACCGCGCAAGTGGTGTTCACCAGCGGCGGCACGGAGGCGAATGTGCTGGCGCTGTCGCCCGGTTGGCTCGGCAAGCTGCCAGGGTTTGATCCGGCGCGCGCCTCGCTGTTTACGTCTGCCATAGAGCATGCGTCGGTTCATCAAGGCGGCGGGTTTGCGCATAGCCGCATCACGCGGCTGCCGGTGACCCGCGATGGCGTTGTCAATCTCGACACGGCGCGTGACCTGATTGCTAACCAGGTGGCTGAGAATGCGGCGCCCTTCATGGTCTCCGTGATGAGCGCGAACAACGAGACCGGCGCGATCCAGCCGGTTGAGGAGCTGGGCAAGATCGTGCGCGATGCCGGCGGCGTTCTGCACTGCGATGCAGCGCAGTCTGTGGGCCGCATTCCGCTCGATGTGCGCGCGTTGGGCGCTGATCTGGTCAGTGTGTCGGCGCACAAGTTTGGCGGACCGAAAGGCGTGGGCGCGCTGATCGTCGCGCGCGACGAACTGCACGACCACGCACCCGTAATACATGGTGGCGGGCAGGAGCGCGGACGGCGCGCAGGTACCGAGAACATTGCCGCGATCGCCGGGTTTGGGGCGGCTGCTGAAGCCGTCATGCAGGAGCTTGAGACTGGCACGGGCATCGGAGCGGTAGACACGCTGAGGGACCGGCTGGAACGTGAGATCAAGACGGTCTCGCCGGAGGCGTGGGTGGCGGCGGACGCTGCGCCACGCCTGCCGAACACGACCTGCGTGGCCGTTCCGGGGCTCCACGGCGAGACACTTGTGATTGCGATCGATCTGGAAGGTATCGCGGTGAGCGCCGGCTCGGCCTGCTCCTCCGGCAAGGTGGAGCGCAGCCATGTGCTCGATGCGATGGGCCTCGACAATGAAACCGCCTCCGGCGCAATTCGTATAAGCTTGGGATGGAATTCTTCCGAAGCGGAAATCGACCGCCTCCTGAGCGCCTGGCAGGCGATCTACCAAAGGCGAATACAGCATCCGGCGGCCGCTTAGTCGCCCAATATAACAGTGCGAACCGTGCTTGACAGCCGGTTCAATACAGATGACCGCAACGAACAGGAGTATCCGACGTGGCTGATCTCGATACCATTGAACGCGTCAAGGACATCGACGTTGACCAGTACAAGTACGGCTTCACAACAGATATTGAGTCCGTCAAGGCGCCGAAGGGCCTGAATGAGGATATCATCAGGTTCATTTCTGAGAAGAAGAACGAGCCGGAATGGATGCTTGAGTGGCGGCTTGACGCCTATC
>CAYFVF010000134.1:0-5266 GCA_964346335.1 uncultured Hyphomicrobiaceae bacterium | reverse complement strand
CCACCACCAGCTTGGCGAGATCAACGATGACCTTCGCCTGCTTCCAGGTGGCGTCGTCCTGCATCTTGCCATCCACCATGACGGCGCCGCTACCATCCGGCATGGCTTCGAGAATGCGTTTGGCGAACGTCACCTCGCCGGGGTCCGGGCTGAACACGCGCTTGGCGATGTCGATCTGGCTGGGGTGCAGCGACCATGCGCCGGCGCATCCCTGCAAAAACGCATTCCGGAATTGCGCCTCGCACCCCTTGGTGTCGGAGAAATCCCCGAATGGACCATAGAACGGCTTGAGGTCATGCATGGCGCACGCATCCACCATTCTCCCGATCGTGTAGTGCCACAGATCCTGTTGCGAAAACGGCCTGTTCTCGTCGTCATTGGGATCCGACAGCACGCCATAAGACGGATGGCCGCCGCCCACACGCGTCGTTTTCATCTGGCGCGATGCGGCCAGGTCCGCCGGTCCGAGACTCATGCCATGCATCCGCGTGCTGGACCCGGCAATGCTTTCGACGTTGTTAACGCCCTCAGCCGTTTCAAGGATCGCATGGATCATGACGGGTTGGGAGACCTGATACTTCACCTCGAGCTGGGCCAGGAGTTGGTCGAGGTAATGAATGTCCCACGGTCCCTCCACCTTGGGCAGCATGATCACGTCGAGCTTGTCGCCGGTGGCCGCGACGATCTCGCAGACATCGTCAAGCGCCCACGGGCTGTTCAGCGCGTTGATCCGCGTCCACAGGCCGGTGTCCCCGAAATCGTGGGCGCGGGCCATGTCGATGAAGCCGTAGCGCGCCGCCTCCTTGGCATCGGCGGGCACCGCGTCTTCGAGATTGCCGAGGATCACGTCGACCTTTGGGATCATGTCGGCGGTCTTGGCGCGGACTTTCTCCACATGCGGCGGCACGAAATGGATCATCCGCTCCAGCCGCACGGGCTTTTCGCGCCAGGGCATGGGCGCGCCAATCGCGAGCGGCGCGTAGAACTTCGATGGCGTGCGGGTGTGCGCCATTTTGTCTCTCCAGTCGGATTTGTGTTCGGCTCGCAAGCGCGGCGCGTCAGCTATAGCGCCGGTTCGACCACATCCACTGCTCGGGATATTCGCGGATCCAGGCTTCGAATTGCGCCTGGGTCTGTTCCACGATCCAGCGGATGTCGGCATCTGGGTCGTCGGTGCGTGGGACTTTCAACTCCTTCACCAGCACCTTGAAGTGTGAGCCCGTGCCCACGCGCACGCACCGCCCGAGCCACAGGCGCGCGCCCAGTCGCCGCGCAAGCATCGCCGGCACGCTGTTCGATTTGGCCGGGTGTCCGAAAAACGGCACTGCAATGCCCGTGCGGTCAAACCGGTCCGCGAGAAAGCCCAGCCGCCCGCCCTGGCGCACGTAACTCCCGATGACCCGCGCCGTGGCGTACCCTGATTGGGCGCCGCGCGAGAACAAGCCGCCCGGGTAGAGCTTTTCGCGCTGCGATCTGAGATACAGGTCAACGTAAGGATTGTCCACGAGCCGGTACACGGCGGCCGGCTTCGCCTCCGCCCGGGTCAGCGGCAGCATCGCCAGTTCCCAGTTTCCCATGTGCATCGAGGTACAGATGGCCGGCCCCATGCGCCCGCGATAGCGCTCCAGCAATTGCGGATTTTCCACCTCGACGCGCTCCGGCTCGTCGAGAATGTGATCGAGCCGCATGGTCTCCGCCATGACCCGGCCGAGATTGGCCCACATCTCCCGCGCGATCCGCTCGCGCTCCTCCGGGGACTTCTCCGGAAAAGCCATTTCCAGGTTCGCCAGGGCGCGCTTGTGGCGTCGGGTCTTGGGCGCGATGAACGCCCAGGTCTTGGCCGACCATGACGTGGCCGTGTCGAGCGGAAGCGCGCGCACGAGCGCAATCACGCCGCGCAGCAGCAGGTATTCGGCAAGATGACGGGCCTTGAGAAGGGTGGACATACGCTCGACTGAGGTGAATGCGGGTGCGGATGTGAGCGTGTTTGTTGCCCCGAAAGGCGCGCCCGCGTCAAGCGCCGGGGTGTGGCGGCTCAGCCGATGGGCCGGCGCGCGCGAATGGCGGCGGCGAGGGTGCCGTCGTCGAGATAGTCCAGTTCGCCGCCCACGGGCACGCCGTGTGCCAGAACGGACACGTTCACGCCCATGCCTTCGATGCGATCGGTGATGAAATGCGCGGTGCTCTGGCCCTCGACCGTGGCGTTCAGCGCGAGCAGCACTTCGCTGACCCCGCCGTCGCTCACGCGCTTGATCAGGCTGGCGATATTCAGGTCATCCGGCCCGATTCCGTCGAGCGGCGACAACACGCCGCCAAGCACGTGATACCGGGCGCTCATCGCCTTGGCGCGCTCCAGCGCCCACAGGTCGCCGACCTCCTCCACCACGCAGATGACGCTGGCATCGCGGCGCGGGTCGGTGCAGATCGCGCACGGGTCCACGGTATCGATGTTGCCGCAACGGCTACAGGTGACAATTTTCTCGGCGGCTTCGCTCATCGCCGCGGCGAGCGGCCCGAGCAGCGTGTCTGGTTTTTTCAACAGGTGGAGCGCGGCGCGCCGGGCCGAGCGCGGGCCGAGGCCGGGCAGCCGCGCCAGCATCTTGATGAGCTGGTCGATTTCCGCGCCCGTCGCAGGTTGGTCCATCCTTGCGCCGCTTAAAACGTCATGCCTGGCGGGAGCGGAAGCCCTCCGGTCATGTCCTTCATCTTCTCCTGGAGCGCTTCTTCCATCTTCGCCTTGGCGTCGGCGTGCGCCGCGACGATCAGGTCTTCGAGGATTTCCTTCTCGTCAGGCTTCATCAGGCTGGGGTCCACGCTCAAGGCGCGCATCTCGCCCTTGCCATTGACCGTGACGGTAACGAGGCCCGCACCAGCGGTTCCGTCGCGGGTCAGCTGCTCAATCTCCGCCTGCATTTCGGCCATCTTGCTTTGCAGCTCCTTGGCCTGTTTCATCATGTTCATAAAGTCTTTCATGCTCGTCCTCGCTGTTGGCGGCTGGGCGCATCTGACCGGTATTGTCGCCCTGTCCGGCGCTCGTGTCGAGTTCGCTGACGCCAACGATCTCCGCGCCGGGGAAGTGCTGGAAGACTTGGCGCACGAGCGGGTGCTGCTCCACCTGGGCGCGCATCTCCGCTTCACGTTCGCGCCGCTGATCGCCAAGCGTCGGTTCGCCCGCCTGATCGCTCACCGACACCATCCAGCGCGTGCCTGTCCAGGCCTGAAGCTTGTGGCCGAGCTGGTTCGCCAGATCGCGCGGCGCGCCGTCCAGCAGGTTCAACTCGATATGACCCGGTCGGAACGTGACCAGGCGGACATTTTCCTCCAGCGCCAGCTTCAGCTTGATATCGCGGTGGTGGCCGGCGAGCGCGGCAATGTCGGCAAAGCTCCGGGGCGCGGCGGCGCTTGATGCCTGGGCGGATTCGGTCTTGACATGATTCGCCGCATCGTTCGATCTCGCGCGAGACGAATCAGGAACATTTTCGGATGCCGATTCGTTTTGGTTCTGTTCGTGATTTGTGCGTGCGGTGGAGCCGGACTCAGACAACGCCCGGATCAGTTTGTCGGGCGGCGGCATGTCTGCGACATGGCTCAGGCGGATCAGCACCATTTCGGCGGCGGCCAGCGCGTTCGGAGCGCGGGCCACTTCTTCCAGCCCCTTGAGCAGCATCTGCCATGCGCGCGCCAGCTTCGGCACCCCGAGTTCCGCCAGCGCGGCGGCGCGTTCGCGCTCGGTTTCGCTCAAGCCCGCGCCCGCTTCGCGCGCCACCGCAATGCGGCTTGCGGTGTGCACGGCCTCGGCCAGGTCCTGGATGACACGCTCGGGTTCCGCGCCATCGGCATGCAGCGCGGCGAGTTCATCGAGCGCCTTGGCCGGCGCGCCGCGCAAGGCGGCATCGAGCAGGTCGAAAACACGCGCGCTGTCGCCCAGCCCCAGCATGGCTCGGACATCCGCCGCCGTGACGCGCTCGCCGCCATACGCGAATGCGGTATCGAGCAGGGACAGCCCGTCGCGCACCGAGCCTTCCGCCGCACGCGCGACCAGCCCCAGCGCCTCATCGTCGATGCTGCGGCCCTCGCGCGCGGCGACATCCGTGAAATGCGCGATCAGCGTGTCCACTTCCACGCGGCGCAGGTCGAACCGCTGACAGCGCGAGAGAACCGTAACCGGCACCTTGCGAACTTCCGTCGTGGCGAAGATGAACTTCACATGCTCCGGCGGCTCTTCCAGCGTCTTGAGCAGGCCGTTGAACGCGGCCTTCGAGAGCATGTGCACCTCGTCAATGATGAACACCTTGTAGCGCGCATAGGCCGGCTTGTAGCGGATCGCGTCGGTGATCTCGCGGATGTCGTCGATGCCGGTGTGCGATGCCGCGTCCATCTCCATCACGTCGATGTGCCGGCTTTCCATGATGGCGCGGCAGTGGTCGCCTTCTGCGGCCAGGTCGAGGGTCGGCCCAGCGTCCTGCCCGGAGCGGGAATAATTGAGCGCACGCGCGAGAATACGCGCTGTCGTGGTCTTGCCGACTCCGCGCACGCCGGTGAGCATGTAGGCCTGCGCGATCCGCCCCGTAGCGAAGGCGTTGCGCAGCGTGCGGACCATCGCGTCCTGGCCGATCAGGTCCTCGAACGTGGCCGGCCGGTACTTGCGCGCGAGCACCACATACGGCGTGGTGGATGTGGGCGCAGCGTCGCCGCTCGCCGCCTTTTGCGGCTTGGGTGTCGCCTTGGCGCCTGGGCCGTTCTCGCGCGATTTCGTTTGCTTGGGGGATCGGCTCATCGTTCGCCAGGGCGCCTTTTCAGCGAGGGCGTAGATGGGGGCCGCGACCTGGCGCGCCACCAGAACAGATAAAGGGGTGGGAAGCTGGACGATGACCCGCCTGGAACTCGTTGGGGCTGCTTCCTTCCGGATCTGACCCGGTTGGCGAGGCAAGCGTCCACCGCCAACTTCCCATTCTGACTATATCAGGCGAACCCCACGCCATTGCAAGGTCAGTCTGCGCCCGCGCGCCAGGGATCGACAAGCCTGATGCCGGCGTCCTCAAAGTCGCGGGTGTTGCGTGTGGCGAGTACCGCGCCGTGGGCCCGCACTATGCCGGCGATGAGGGTGTCGCGGATGTCGACGGTTCGGCCGCGCTTTTCGCGCTCGGCTGTCAAGGTTGCGGCTTCGCGGGCTGCCGCCTCATCGAACTCCAGCACGTGGCCCGCAAGCACGGTATGCACCGCGCGCTTCAGGCCGCTTTCGAGCCGGTCGCGGCGTCCCCCCGGC
>CAYFVF010000133.1:0-5284 GCA_964346335.1 uncultured Hyphomicrobiaceae bacterium | reverse complement strand
AAGTGGGAACCGGTTTTCGGATAAGAATGCGCGTCAAATCAGATAATTAGAGCGATTTTTCGGTTCATTCAGAACGAAAATCGCTCTCAAGCTGGCACGGCAAAGGCGCATCATGTCTGATGACGAACCGATACCCGGAAGCGTATTCAATCCGCGCCAGGTGCGCACCCTCAAGTTGGTCGTCATTGCCTTGACGATCCTGTTGGTGCTGGGCTTCGCGCTGCTCGTCGCCGGGCTTTATCATCAAGCGACCAAAATCGGCGAGGAACGCGAGGCCGATGAAGCGCGCAGTGTCGCCGGCGCTGGAACCGGCGGCGAGGTCAACATACCGGTGCCCGCGGGCGTCCAGGTGCAGAGTGTGCGCGTGGATGGCGGGCGCGTGGTGCTGCATGTCAAAGGTGCTGGCCGCGAGGAAATCTTGATCGTCGATACGACCCGTGGCAATACGGTTATGACATTGCGGCTGGTGCCGCGCTGAGTGGCAAATCTTATAACGGCCTGGACCGTCTACGCGTCGGCTGCACTATCGCGGATATGTTGAGCGACGCAGCTGGCCAGCCCTTGATCGGGCCAACAACAACGCCACGTAACGGCATTGTCATTGCGTAAGCCGCAGGCTCCCTTCGTCTAGTGGCCCAGGACGCCGGCCTCTCACGCCGGAAACAGGGGTTCGAGTCCCCTAGGGAGCGCCACCCAGCCTGCCTTTCCCCTGCGCCAGTCATCCCTGCCGGTGCCGATGGCAGATTTCGTGTTCATCACGGTTTCAACTACGCTATAACGTCATAAAGAAGTGCGTTTGTTCGTTTGAGCATGCCGGAAGGGCTAGTGATGGATACACTTGCGGAGTTACGCGACACCTTCGCTCTATATTATCAGACCAACACCGAGCTGGCCTTGTGGGCGACGATTGCCGCGATCGCCACGATATTTCTGCTGATCATGCTGGCGTCGCCAGCCTTCCGCCGGTTCATGGCGCTCGTAGTGGTGATCTCGGGCGTCCTGATCACGCTTCTGATCAACTTCGGCGAAGAGGTGGTGCGCGGCCTGTAAGCGCGTAATGCCCGCATCTTGAGGACGCGGGCATTATCGTTCAGCCGAAGCTGTGCCGGCTAATTGCCCCGGGAGTGGTGTGCCCTAATAAGCGGACGCTGTCGCGCCAACACCGTCGCGGCCGTAAATATCGCGGCGGAAATGCACCACGCCGTCAGGCGTCGCCCACGCCGTCACGTAATTCATGTAGAGCGACAACGGGTTTCTCACATCCACGTCCTGCGTCTCGCCCGTGCGCTTCATCTGGCGGACCCGCGATAGCGACCAGCCCGGTGTATCCCGAAGCACCCAGCTCACGAGTTGCTCCACACCCTGAACGCGCACGCAGCCGGAACTCTCGGCCCGGCGATTGCGTCCGAACAGCGACTGGGACGGGGTATCGTGCAAGTAGACGGCGTGCGCGTTGTGGAAGTTCAGCTTGACGAAACCGAGCGGATTGTCGTTGCCCGCTTCCTGCGCATAGAACAGGTTCATCGGCTGTGAGGACGACCAGTTGATCGCGCGCGGGTTGAGCTTGTCGCCGCGACGGTAGGCATCGTAGTTGGCGTAGGCGTCAATGCCGTACCGCTCCAGCACGTTCTTGCCATCGCGGCCCATCGAGCGGCCCTTGGGCACAAGATCCTTGCGGATCACGGTCGGAGGCAGGATCCATTCCTTGTTGAAGTTCAACTCGTGGATCCGCGACTTGAGCACCGGCGTTTGCCGGCTCGGCTTCCCGACCACGGCGGAGTGGCGCGACACGACGCGGCCGTTCTCGACGGCCTCGATCTGGGCGGCGGGAATGTTGACCAGGATGTAGCGGTCGTCGCGGCGCGCTTTGCGCGACAGGCTGACAAGCCTGTTCAGGTTGAGGCGGAGCTGGCGAAGACGCGCCCGCGCCGAGACGTTGAGCGCGGTGCGCGTGGCGTCGTCGACGATGCCCGTGGGCGTCAGACCGTGCCGTTGTTGCGCGCGCTTGACGGCCTTTTCGACGTAGTAGTCAAAGGTGTTGGCAAAACCGCCGCGCTGTTCCAGGTCGCCGCTCACCATCAAGCGTTTGCGCAGGGCCGCAACCGCAGGATCGTTCATGCCCGGACGCAGCTTGACGTCGGGTACGCGCGTCCAGCCGCCGTCCGAGACCATCTCTTCATATTTGCGGATTGCGGCGCGGGTTGGCTCGATGTTATCGCGCGAGAGTGTCGCGTAACCACGCCGGGGTTGAGACTCCCAGCGCCGGATGAACGAGCGGTCGAAAGGCTGGGACCAGGTGGAGTTGCTGTTGTTGTCAAACTGCATCCAGTTTTCGAGCGCCCGGGCGCGATCGCTCGTGAGCGCTGCGCTGCCCGCCGCAATGGCGACTGCCGACGCCGTCACAATCAACCCGACCCGCCCCTTTGAAACTCGCTTATGCATTGCCCTCACCTGAACCTCATCCCAGTACAAACATCGCCGGCCCGCGACAGGCGCTTGTGCCGCGCCCGACCCGAGCCCGACGGCACTTCGTTGCCGCGCACGCCACGCGGAGATGGGCGCTCGCGCGCACAGTCGACTAGCTTGGAACTCTAGCCACCGCAATATTGGCATACAAATGACAAATCCTCGAGACCGAATTTTGTCGGACCGGCGTTGCATTTCGCCAACGCGCAATAGTGATCTTTTCGCTATGCCCCGGAAAATTGTGCCGGGTGATCGTTTTTTTACAGACGGTAGCGGATCTGATCGGTCCAGAAGCGGTCCAGCCGATGCAGGGTCCGGTTCATGGCCTCCAGGTCGCTCAACGAGATCCCGCCAACCTTTTCGATCAGGCCAAGCTGGCGTTCCACGAGCTGGTTGACGACGCCGCTGATCCGCTTGCCGCGCTCGGTGAGCCGGATGCGCACGGCGCGCCGGTCGCTTTCAGAACGCTGATGCTCGATGCAGCCGAGTTCCTGCAATTTCTTGAGGTTGTACGAGACGTTGGAGCCCATGTAGAAGCCGCGGCTGCGGATCTCACCGGCGGTCAGCTCCATGTCGCCGATGTTGAACAGCAGCAGCGCCTGCACGCTGTTCACCTCCGTGCAGCCGATCCGGTCGAGCTCGTCCTTGAGCACGTCGAGCAGAAGCCGCTGGAGCCGCTCGATCAGCTTCAGCGAAACGAGATAGGTGGGCTTGAGGGTGTTCTCGCCCTCTTCGGATCGAGTCTGGCGGGAGACATTCAACGTGTTATTCATAACTGTGCCTCGTTCGGTGTACTACGCTGAGAACAAGGCCAGATTTAACGTAGACTGCCTAAAATGCACTTAATACGGGTGTTTAAAAACTTTTCATAAATAATGCTTGGATTTTATCGATTTCGCGGTTGTCTTCGGGATCACTCGACCAGCGCCCAGTGGTCGGGCAGGTCCAGTTCGGGCACGTCGGTGAGCGGTGCGAGATAGGCGTCGATGCCGTCATCGCGGACATCCTCCAGCCGCGCCGGCCGCCAGTCTGGCGCGTTGTCCTTGTCGATCATTTTGGCGCGCACGCCCTCGTAGTGGTCATGCGCGCGCATACACCGCACGGCGCAGCGAAACTCCAGCTTGAGGGACTCGCGCAAGTCGGCCAATCGCGCGCCTTCCTCGTAAAGCCTCAGCGTCAGAACAAGCGATGTGGGCGAGCGTTTGCGAAGCTCATGCGCCGTCTCTTGCGCCCAGTCGCGCAACGCCCCTGTCTCGCTTTCAAGCCGCGCGATGATGTCGAGCACGCTGCCGGGGCCGAACAGCCGGTCGATGTCGGGGCGCAGCCGCATCAACGGGCTTTCACCTGGGTCGGCGTGGCGCGCGTCCAGCACGGCGTCGATCGGCTCGGCCTCGCTCATCGCGTCTTGGATGTCGTCGAACTGATCCGCGCTGATACAGTGCGTGGCCAGCCCCAGATGGTACCCGTCCGCAGGGCCGATCGTGGCGCCTGTCAGGCCCAGGTAAAGCCCGATGCGTCCAGGGACCCGTGGCAGGAAATAGCTCCCGCCGACATCGGGAAACAGCCCGATGGCGGTCTCCGGCATGGCCGCCTTGTAGCCCTCGCCGGCCACGCGGTGGGTGCCATGCACGCTGATGCCGACGCCGCCGCCCATGCATATGCCGTTGATGAGCGAGACGGTCGGCTTGATGAAGCGCTGCAGGGTCCAGTTGTGCTGGTATTCCTCGCGATAGAAGCGGAAGCCGGCATCCTTGTCCTCATCGCGAAGATTGTAGATCGCCTTGACGTCCCCGCCCGCGCAGAACGCGCCGTCGTCATGCGCGCGCTGGATAACGCCGTAAATGTGGGGATTCTTGGCCCACGCATGGAAACGCGTATCCATCTCGCGGATCATCTCCAGCGACAGGGCGTTGAGCGCTTTCGCCCGGTTCAGTATGACGATCCCGGCGCGATTGTCCTCGCGGCAGATTACGTCACGTGTGGTGTCATGCGGCGTTGTGGTCTCGGGTGATGCGGACATGATCTCGCTGATTTCTCCGGCGATGGGGATGACGAAACACGATTTGGCATGGCGCGAGCGTGGTCATACCACATCGGATCGGCGAACCCAATTGAGCCAAAGGGTGGTAATGGCGAGGCTTGGTCTTTTCGTTGTTCTTGTCCTGCTTGCGTCCAGCGCGCATGCCGCGCAGGGCACGCCGCCCTTGCCCGCCAAGCGCCAGGCGCCCGCGGCCTGGGGCGCGCCCGGTGACGCGGACGTGCCGGCGACATGGTCGCCAGACGAGATCGCGGCGGCGCAACGCGCGTGCATCTCTGTGATGTCACGCGGCATTTATGAGCTGGAGCCGCTCGATCCGATCCGCGAAGGGTTGTGCGGGGCGCCAGCGCCGGTCGCGCTCAGCGCAATTCCCGGCGAGGCGACGCTGGCGTTCAGGCCCGCGGCCACGCTCACCTGCGAGGCGACGGCAAGGCTGCGCGAGTGGGTCGAGCGGGTGTTGCAGCCCACCGCCGTGGCGCGGCTGGGCGCGCCGATCACGCGAATGCGGCTGATGGGAACCTACAGTTGCCGCCGTCGCTACAACGACCCTGACTCCAAGCTGAGCCAGCACGCGCTCGCCAAGGCCGTCGACATCGCCGCGTTTCGCACCGCCGAAGGGGAGGTGATCTCCGTGCTCGATCACTGGACGGGCGATGACGAGCGCGCCGCATTCTTGCGCGACATCCATACCGGCGCGTGCCAGATCTTCGACACCGTGCTCGGCCCCCGCGCGAACGCGGCGCACGAAAACCATTTTCATTTCGACATCGGCAGCGGCGG
>CAYFVF010000132.1:0-5297 GCA_964346335.1 uncultured Hyphomicrobiaceae bacterium | reverse complement strand
TGGAGCATCCGGGGCGCGCGCCTCGTGCGGAGGTTGTGGAATGTGCCGGCGTGGCTGCTCGGCGGGCTGGCAGCGGGCTGGGCGCTGGGGATCATGATCCTGGGACGCGGCGCATTGCCCTCGACGCTGCTGGTGGCGGTCATCGTAGCGCCCGGCGCGACCATGCTGGGCTTTGCACTCGCGCTTCTGGGCCAGCGCACCAACAGCCGGGCGGCGCGCGGCATCCTGGGCGTGGCCAGTGTCCTGCCCTTTATCACGCCGCCCTTCGTGATCGGCTTCTCGATGATCTTCCTGCTGGGCCGGCGGGGCTTGCTAAGCTATGACATCCTCGGCATTTCCCCTTTTAACAATCCGCTTTACGGGATTTTCGGCGTGGCGCTGGCGCAGGTGCTGGGACTTGCGCCGGTGGCCTATCTCATCATCCGCGGCTTGCTGAATTCGCTGAACCCAGCGCTGGAAGAAGCCGCGCAGACGCTCGGCGCCTCACGCTGGTAGGTGTTCCGCGACATCACATGGCCGCTGGTGCGGCCTGGCATCGCCGCCTCGCTGCTGTTGTCGGCGATCGAGTCGATCTAGGATTTCGGCACGCCGCTGGTGCTTGGCGGCGACCGCAATTTTATGGCGACCGAGGTGTTTCTCGCGCTGACCGGTCGCTATTCCCAGAGCGAGGCCTCGGTTTATGGCGTGGTGCTGCTTGCGCTGGTGCTGCTTGTGTTCCTCGCCTCACGCTGGATGCTGGGCGTGAACGGCTTCGCGACCATCACCGGCAAGCCGGCCTCGGGTGTCTTTCTCTCACTGCCGAAAAGCCTTGAGCGGGCATTGCTGGCTTTGGCCGGGCTGTGATTCGCTTTCGTCCTCGCGCTCTATGGCGTCATCTTCTACGGCTCGGTGGTGGAGCTTTGGGGATTAACAACGCGCTGACACTACGGCACTACGAGGAGTTCTGGACGACCGCCTGGCCGACCGTGTGGTACACAATTCAACTCTCGGCGGCGTCGGCGGTGCCGGCCATGATGATCGGCGGGCTGATCGCCTATCTCGTCACGCGGCATTGCTTCCATGGACGCGCCTATCTGGAGTTCGGCTCGCTCCTGTCCTTCGCAACGCCCGGAACGGTCATGGTGCTTGCCTACATCCTCGCGTTCAATGACGGGACATTGCTGCTCACATCCACCTCGGCGATCATCGTGCCCGCGCTGATCTTCCGCAACATGCCGGTCGCCATTCGCGCTTCGATGTCGGGGCTTGCGCAGATCGATCGCAGCCTTGAGGAAGCCTCGGCCACGCTCAAGGCCGGATCAGGTGCGACGCTGATGCGGGTGCTGTCGCCGCTGCTGGTATACCCTCTGCTGGCCGGCCTAATCTTCGCTTTCGTCTCCGCAATGACGGCGGTGAGTCAGGTCATCTTTCTGATCAGCGCGGGCAACAACGTGGCCACTGTTCTGCTCCTCAACCGGGTGGAGCGCGGGGAGCTCGGCTTCGCGGCGGCCATGGCGACCGTGCTGATCGTCATGCTGCTGGCGCTGATCCTCGTGCTCCTGATCGCCGCGCGGTTTCTCGATGCACGCAACCGCGCAAAGGGCTTGTCGATATGAGACACCTGACCGAGTTCCAACCGGCTGCTCTGAGGCTGAGCGGTCTCGTCAAGCGGTTCGGCCCGGGCGCGCCGGCGGTGGACGGCATTAGCCTGCGGATCGCGCCGGGCGAACTGCTGACGCTGCTCGGCCCCTCCGGCTGCGGCAAGACCACGACGCTGCGCATGATCGCGGGCCTTGAGGACCCGAGCGATGGCGTCATCACCATCGGCGAGGATGAGGTGACGCATCTTCCCGCCGAAAAGCGCGACGTCACGATGGTTTTCCAGTCCTATGCGCTGTTCCCGCACATGAACGTCTTTTCCAATGTTGCCTATGGGCTGAAGGTGGCGCAACGCCCACGCGCCGAGATCGCCGCAGGGGTGGCCGAGGCCCTTGCGCTCGTCGGGCTTGAAGCCTAAGCCGAGCGCCCGGTCGATGCTCTCTCCGGCGGGCAGCAGCAGCGCGTCGCTCTGGCCCGCGCGCTGGTGATGAAGCCGCGGGTGATCCTGTTTGACGAGCCGCTCTCGTACCTTGACGCCAAGCTGCGCCACCGTGTCCGCGCCGAGATCCGGGCGCTGCAACAGCGTCTCGGCCTGACCGCCGTCTATGTCACGCACGACCAGGAGGAGGCGCTGGCCATTTCCGACCGGGTCGTGGTGATGAACGCCGGCCGGATCGAGCAGCAGGGCACCCCGCGCGAGCTTTACCAGACCCCGGCCACGCATTTCGTCGCTGACTTCATTGGCTCGGCCAATATCGTGTCGGGCCACTACGCCGATGGGCTCGTGCATCTGGGCGAGGCGCGCATCCCTCACCGGCAGGACATCGCGAGCGGGCCGGTCGATGTGGTCATTCTGCCCGAAACGGTGCGCCCTGCGGCGCAGGGGCAGTGCGCCACGGTGAAGGCGATGTCGTTCCTAGGTGCGGTGACCGAGGTTGGCTTTGATACGCCTATCGGCGAAATCACCGCGAACCTGCCTGACGAGGCGCTGAGCGGTCTGCATGCTGGCGCGGATGTGCAGCTGAGCTTCAGCGGGCGCGGGCTGCATCTGTTGCCGCCGCGACAGCAACTCTCTTGAGCCATCGCAAATCCGGATGTCCGGAGCCGGACGGCGTCACTCAGATGATCGCACGACGCACCCGCGCGGACACCCATTCGCTCACCAGCACGGTCGCGAGGATCAGGATCAGGATCATCGTCACCTGCGGCCACGCGAGCGTGTTCAGCGAGTTCTGAAGTTGCAGCCCGATGCCGCCCGCGCCAACCAGCCCCAGCACGGTGCTCTCGCGGATGTTGATGTCCCAGCGGAACACCGAGATCGCCCAGAACGCGGGCGCGACTTGCGGCCAGATGCCATAGGTGAGGATTTGCGGGCCGCTCGCTCCGGTAGCTTCCACCGCCTCCACCTGCGCGCGGTCGGTCTCCTCGATCGCTTCATAGAGCAGCTTGCCGATGAAGCCGATGGAGCGCAGCGCTATGGCGATCACCCCGGCGAGAAGGCCCGGCCCAACGATCGAGACCAGCAGCAGAGCCCAGATCAGCGAATTGATCGAGCGCGACGCGACAATGATGAACAGCGCGATCGGGCGCAGCACCAGCGGGCTGGGCGAGGTGTTGCGCGCGGCGAGGAAAGCGATCGGCGTTGCGAACGCCACCCCGATCAGCGTGCCCAGCGTGGCGATGTTGATGGTGTCCCAAAGCGGCTTCCACAGCTCGGGCAGATAGTCGATCCGCGGCGGGA
Source organism: uncultured Hyphomicrobiaceae bacterium (assembly GCA_964346335.1). GTDB lineage: Bacteria > Pseudomonadota > Alphaproteobacteria > Rhizobiales > Rhodomicrobiaceae > Dichotomicrobium. Next base: position 1,978 of record CAYFVF010000132.1, on the reverse strand, counting down.
TCATGCGGCTGCCGATGTCCGACGCCTGGCGCGGCGCGTCATAGACGAATGCCCAGATCGTCGTCTCGGTCATCAACTGCCAGCACCACACCGTGAGCGCCACGGCCGCGAACCAGCCCAGCCAGATCAGCACAGCGCCGCGCGGGGAGTGCAGCCGCCAGACCTGACCCTGTGAGGTTTCATGCACTGGCATCACTGCACCCACTTGCGGATATAGCCGGAGGAATACTCCGCCGCCATCACCAGCACGATGATGATGAGCAGGATCGCGCCGGCGCTGTCATATTCATAGCGGTCGATCGCGGTGTTGAGCGTTGCGCCGATGCCGCCCGCGCCGACGATCCCGATCACCGCCGATTCGCGGAAATTGATGTCGAGCCGATAGAGCGACAGGCCGATCAGACGCGGCATGACCTGGGGCTGCACCGCGTAATTGACGACCTGAACCCACGACGCGCCGGTCGCGCGGATCGCCTCGACCTGAGCCATGTCGATTTCCTCGATGTCCTCGGCCAGCAGCTTGGCGAGAAAGCCGATGGTGGCGAAGGCCAGCGTTACGAAGCCTGCGAACGGGCCGAAGCCGAACATCGCCACGAAGAAGATCGCGATGATCACCTCTTGAAGCGAGCGGCTGACCGCGATGACGCCCCGGCAGAACAGATAAACCGGTAAAGGTGCGATGTTACGCGCCGCGCCGACACCGAACGGCACTGACAGGATCACGCCTGCAACCGTCGAGGTCACAGTCATGGTGAGGCTTTCGATCAGCCCTTCGCTGATGTCGCGCCAGCGCGAGGTGAAGTCGGGCTGCAAAAACCCCTCGATGAAGGCCCAGCCGCGATCAAGCCCGTCGAGGACGCGCTGCCAGTCGACCTCCAGAGTGCCGATCGCCAGGACGAGATAGACCACGGTGCCGATCTGGATGACGCGCCGCCAGATGGGGTCCTTGATGAGTTGCGGCGGCCGCCGCCATTTTGCCGGATAGCCGCCGGTGGCTGGATCGGCGCTGCTCATGCAAGCCCCGCCATCCGCTCTGCCTCATCGCGTTCCGCGGCGGCGTCCTCTTCGGCGGATTTGTGCATCGCGGTCCAGTCTTCCTCGCCGTAGATGCTGGTGAGGGCGGCGGTGTCCAGTTCAGCTGGCGGCCCGTCGAAAACCACTTCGCCCGCGCGCAGGCCGATAATCCGCTCGGCGAATTGCTGCCCCAGCACCACGTCGTGGATGTTGATGATCGCGGGCAGGCCACGCTCGGCGCAGACTTCAGTGATCAGGCGCATGATCTGGCGCGAGGTTTTCGGATCGAGCGAGGCGGTCGGCTCGTCCACCAGCAACAGTTCCGGCTCCTGCGCCAACGCGCGCGCGATCCCGACGCGCTGACGCTGGCCGCCGGAGAGCGCATCGGCGCGGCTGTCGGCGCGGCCGTCAAGCCCCACCCGGTCAAGCAGGCGAAACGCATTGGCGATATCCTCACGCGAGTATTGGCGCAGCCACGAGCGCAAGAACGAGACATAGCCTAGGCGGCCGGAGAGCACATTCTCCATCACCGTCAGCCGCTCTACCAGCGCATATTCCTGAAAGATCATGCCGATGCGCCGGCGGGCGCGGCGCAGCGCGCCCTTGTTTAGCCGCGTAAGGTCAGTGTCGTTGAGTAGCACCCGCCCGGCGGTTGGCTCGACGAGCCGGTTGACGCAGCGTATCAGCGTCGACTTGCCCGCGCCTGACGGGCCGATCAGCCCGACGACCTGGCCCTTGGGCACCATGAAACTGACATCATGCAATGCCTTGTCGCCAGTCCGGTAGGTCTTGCTCAGATTTTCGACGCTCAACATGGGCGGCCTCACACGTGTGGGCGCGCACAATGGGTCTGCGCGCGCCCGTATCTCATTGAACAGCCGTTACTGGCAGTTGTAAGTGACGCCGTTCGCTTCGTCGATCTTGCGGATCACCTCCCAGTCGTCCTTGAAGGTGATCTCGATGA